>NZ_CP011383.1 GCF_000734895.2 Calothrix sp. 336/3
TGTTGCTAGTTGAACCTCTTGTCAATTTTTCTCTTCCTAAAGTAACAAAAGAGGGATAAGCAGAGAAAAGGCTGCGGTGTGGCGTAATTTGCAATATTATTTTGAACCCACAAGCCATGAAACCTTATTGCACAGATTGCTCAAAGAGGCTGATGTGGTTGACCCTGGACTGGGTTCAACTTTGCGGGTGTTGGAGCGACACAACTTATCCATACAGCTATCTCAGCAATCCCCTTCCTTCTTAGGATTCCCACTAAGGTGGCTAGGGCGATCGCCCTACTCAAACTCATTACTGATGGTTTCGGGTGATTAGCCCTGATGGTACGGTATATGGGTTAATAGTAATTTTTTACACAACATATGTGTTGCAAGCTACGGATAGGGAGTAGGGTTAGATTTTATTGCTCGCGTGTAAAATCCCATCCCCTTGTGTGTGGGGATATAAGCACGGTTAATTGTCATTCAATATTACTTAGTTAAAGGTTCAATATCTCATCGATTTTTCGACCTAAATTAGCCATAATTGATGAAGCTTTCATCCCTCTGACTCGATTTTCACTGCTTTTATCAATAATCGCCTTCCAACCTTCTTCTGCCACAGGTAATAATTGCTGTTTTACTTCAGGTGATAAATCCAACGTTGTGGAAAGCAAATCTAAAACGTCGTAAACATCACTTTTAGCATCAGAAAACAAGTCTGTCTCCGATGCATCCCAGGCACTCTCATTGGCAATTGATACTTTATGACGGAGCAGTCGCAATGTTTCTGGCTCTTTAGGAAACTCTTGTTGATTGCTCATTGCTTTTTCTCCTAGTAATTCTTTACTTCAGCAACGCCATGCTTGATAAAGTATACTACTCTGTACTTTGTTCGCATTAATACCTTTGTATAGAGTATTTTCTACATTACCTACCACAAAGACAACTGCCCAGGTGAAACATTCGACTTCCCACCTTGATGGTAATGAAGATGACACCCACTACATAGAGCTATAAGGTTTTCTCTATGGTTATTTGCAGGATTCCTATCCCAATGATGTACCTGTAGGGTGTAAACTCTGCGTTGGGAGAAGGATAGTTTTGATGTGTCTTCACCTGGAGCAATGCATTTTAATCCACACCTTTGACAACACCATCCAGCCTCTTGTTTCACTGATAGGGCAATTTCTGACCAATTTTCTGGGTAAAGCGAATGGGTGAATGTCATCTTTAACCAAGGTTATGGGTTTTTAAGATTTTAATATGAGTGCGGTGTGTAGGTTGATGAATTTTGATTAATTTGGCAGCGATCGCATCATACGGGAGAGTGCGCCATCGTACACTAAACTCTATGCAATGGCAACGAGAACACCTCTGTTCTATCACCGAACTATGTCAATTTGATAATCGCGCTACTCAAAGTCATTGCTGATAGTTTCGGATAATTAACCCTGATGGTACGGTATATGGGTCAATAGTGATTTTTTACACAACAGATGCGGCGGAAGCTGCGGGTAGGGAATGGGTGGGGAAGAAGGGGTGAGGGCAATTTGTAGTATATATTGTATGATTCAGCGTTACAATGACTGAAATTTAATCATTACGGTATGGGGGACAAATGAGACAAGACAAGGGATACACACTCGCCACTGGAGAGTCAGGAGCATATCGCTTACAAATCCTCAATGCAATCCACCAGCCATATACTGAGTTTTTACTGCAACGAGCAGGATTGTCACAAGGAATGCATGTAGCAGACATTGGCTGCGGCACAGGGAATGTCTCTTTTTTAATGGCATCCAAAGTTGGGCTTAGTGGTTCAGTTTATGGTGTAGATATGAGTGAGGCACAGCTAGACATAGCACGCTCTCAAGCAAAATCTCTCAACGGAGGCAATATAACATTTGTCTCTGGAAGTGCCTATGATACTGCATTACCTAAAGAATCCTTCGATTTAGTTTACTGCCGCTTTTTGTTGATGCATCTTAATCACCCCAGTGATGCGCTTCTTGAAATGCGATCGCTCCTCAAACCCGGTGGATTACTTGTGTGTGAAGAAGCAGATTTTAGTACGGCTTTTTGTGAGCCATCCTTTGCGGCTCATGACCGTTGTTATGAAATGTTAATTGCCCTTTCAAAAGAAAGAGGTCATAACTTTTGTATGGGAACCATGCTCTACCAGATATTTCTGGAGGTTGGGTTTGGCACTCCAGAAATGTCCTTTGTGCAGCCCGTTGTGATACATGGGGAAAACAAGCGTATTGTAGATTTGTCACTGATGGAGGCAAGAAACGCTCTAATTGAGGCTGGACTGACAACGACAAGCGAATTTGACCAAACATCTGCTCAATTAAAAGAACTGGCTTTGGATAAAACTACAATGTTTGGCATTGCTCGTGTCACCCAAATTTGGGCAAGAAGGTAAGCTTTGAGGAGACGAATGCTACAGCCCTATTCCCTCAACCTGAAAATAATAGTTGAGATTCCTTGAATTGTTTTAAATATCTTCGTTTAATTAATACCAGTAAATTAAGTGCAAGAAACTTCCCACAACAACCGTTCAATTTCTGCCACTAACGCTATGCGATCGCCCCCTTCGTCTTTTCCCCCAGAACTACCCAGGCAAATACAATCCTCTACTATCAAGCTTGTTTAGGGTATGAATACAACAATTCGTGTGGCTAATCAAGGGTATTTGAAATAACTTATTCACCATAAATCTCTTTGAATACAGCTTCTAGCCCCACATTTAAATCTTGCAGTGCTGCGTCTATGCTTTCATAACTTTCTTTCCCTTCCCAGAGCATTCCACCACAATCGAGTGCGCGGATAAAAGAATTGAGAGGACTATCTACGTCATAACCAATTTCAATCCAGCCTTCATGTTCATCCACCCAACGAGCAATATTTGGATAAGTTTTTTCAAATGAAACTTTCATATTTTCCCCTCACACCAAATCTGCCAAAATATCAGTCATCTGTTTCTGCAACTTCTGCCGATTGTCATCATATTTCATCACTGTATCAGGTTTGGCATGACGGCTAAACCTTTGAGTTGCCCGATAATTCCCATTATTCTTATCCAACACAGTTGTAATCGAACTATGTCTAATTCGGTGCGGTGACATTTGTTTGGTAATACCCACTTCTTTGCATAATCCCGACACTAATCGTCGAATCGCTTCCCCACTCAAACGCTTACCATTACCGTTATATGCAATCACCGTAAACAAAGGCTGTCTAGTTCTGGTGGCTCTTTTACTGGCAATTAACCAATCAGCTACAGCTTCTACCGTCTTGCGACTCAAATCCACCACTATTTTTTGTGTACCCTTCCCCTTACCTAATATAGATAGGGTACTAGAAGCAGCATCAAAATCACCCACATTCAAGTTGCAGACTTCACTCCGCCGCAGGGCATTATCCCAAAGTAAACGCAGTATGGCATAATCCCGTTTACCTTTGAGTGTCTCTCTATCCACCAACCCCAACACCTTAGCAAAATCTGTGGCAGCTATACCCGTGGTATCCCTATAGGACTCAACTTTTTCACCCTTAATATCTTCTAGGGTATAGTTACAAGCCCCTAACTTGCGCCCCATTACCGTCAGGGACTTAATTGCACTCAGTCTTCGATTTACCGTTGCTTCTGCCAATTGTTTCTTATTTACCAAATATGCCTTATATTTCAACACCACCGCCACCGCGTGACGCTGTTCTAGGTGTAAAAACTCTAACACCAAATCCTGTGAAGGTGACTTACCTGAGATAAATAAGAAAAAATCATTCAAATCTTTCTGGTAAGCCCTTTTTGTATTAGGCGATCGCGTGTCTGAGAGTAGCTGTTCAATAACATCAGGGTCGCCATCGATACAAAAATCCGAGCCAATAGTCAGGGCATAGGCATTTTCCAGAACAGTAACACTCAAAGGTAAGTGGTCAGACATAGCAGAATAAATAGTGTGATAATGTCGCTTTCCGCACTATTCTATTTACTCACACAAGCAGAGCTGATAGTTAACAATCCAAGTAAGTTATTTCACTGGGTGGTACAGTCCATCTTTGGGGTTATATCTCCACTTGCGTTTATTGGGGTCACGCTCCCTACACCATTTCTCAAATTCTTCCTGGCTCATAGTTTCTCTACGTTCGCGCACCGTGGGAGCATTTGTACTGAGACGCATGGCAAATCTTTCCTCATCCAAGGGTTCAATTTGGGGTGGTGTTTGGCTATATTGCTGGGGGATTCGTGACAAGTTAAGGTTTTTGAGGTTTTGTCAAGAGCAGTATAGAGGGACTCAAAAAGCTGAGAAACTAGTAATAGTGCATCTTTTGGTTCAAAATCATGCCAACCAAAAAACCGAGAAACCCTGACCATGTTCGTCGTCGAAACACCCCACTTGCGGATAATGAAGCAATAAGCGAACACTTAAAAAATTTGCTGAGTCCAGCAATATACGCTCAAAGTGCCTATTATCGAAGCCTTGGATTACGCGACCGTATACTTAATCTGTCATTAATGGTTGCAGCGATGTTAACTGTGATTTGGCGGCAAGTAGCATCAGTACATGAACTAACTCGAATGTTGGAGCAGGAGGAATTGTTATGGGGTAAAGCTGTTAAAGTATCACAGCAGGGGTTGTCACAGAGGTTTCTCAGTTTTCCAGCAGAACTATTTGAACGAGTGTTTCACGATTTGTTACCATTGTTGAAATCGCGTTGGCTTCTTCGCGAAAAACGAACCCTACCAGCAGCAGTCAAATATGCCAAGAAGCATTTTGTGAATATATGGATTGCGGACGGGTCAACACTCGAAGCTTTATTTCGTAAATTAGATAGTTTAAAAGATGTTCCACAAGGTAAGTTAGCCGGCAAAATATGTACAGTGATTGATTTGTTAACACGATTACCCGTACAAGTTTGGTTTCATACTAATCCCTTAGCACATGATACTAATTTTCTCGATGATTTAATTAATATTGCTAGTGCTAAAACCTTGCTAGTTCTCGACCGTGGCTTTTATGATTTTGGTTTTTTCTTGCGCTTGATTGCCAAACAGGTTGATTTTATTACTCGCATCAAATCAAATGCAGTATTTGATGTTGAGCGAATTTTCAGCTACGACTACACACTTCGAGACCGGATAATTTCCTTCAACACAGAGGATAAACACCAAAAAATATTACGTTTACGTCTCATTGAAGTCAAGCAAGGCAAGACTTGGTATGCCTATGTTACTTCAGTTTTAGATCCTCAAATTCTTCCACCTTATGTCGTTGCCGATCTTTATGCGAAACGATGGAGAATCGAAGAGGCATTTAATACTGCCAAACGCTTGCTGGGGTTAAGTTATCTCTGGACAGGTTCTGTCAATGGTGTCAAGCTTCAAGTTTGGGCAACTTGGTTATTTTATGCAGTTTTAATCGACCTTGCAGATGCTGTTGCTGATGAAATAGCCCTCCCGTTTGAACGCATTTCTTTAGAGATGATTTTTCGTGGGCTTTACCATTTTAATCATGCTTATAACAAGGGTCGAGCAACCGATCCAGTTTTATTTTTTGCTGCTCCAGAGAACAAAAACCTTGATGTTGTTAAGACAATACGAAAAGAGCCTCAAACCCTTGACTTATCGCCTTTTCCTTTACCCTTGACAATTCCTGCTTTTCCTTAACTTGTTACTAATCTTGCTGGGGATAATAACTTGATTTACGAGAACGGGATGTGTTTACACTAGATTGCAGCTGCATCAACGCCCCCTCAAACCTGGCAAGTTGAGTACTTAGGGCTTCAAGTTTCCCCTCTAAGTTGCTTAACCTGGTTTCATCCTGGGGGTGGTTGGCACTTGACCCAATACTTTCTTTGAAACTAAAAAACTCTTCTTCTAGTTGATACAAGCGCACTTCTATACTAGCTTCTACACCTGGTACATCACCCAAAATATGGTATAGTCCCTGGATTACCAATTCGGTGGCAGTGGTTTTGCGTTCCCTGGCAGCTTTGCGTAGGGCTGCTGTTAAGGATTTGGGGAGTTTGAAGTTAATGGATTCCCGTTCAATTGCCATATCTACACTTATTTATGTACGGTAGTGTAGATATTTTACCGGAGTGAGGGGTTAGGGAGTGCGATCGCCGCTCTGGAGAGTATCGCAACATCACATACATCAGCTACATAATATAGCCAGTTTTAGCAATTTCTGCATAAGACACCAGGTCTTCACTCAATAGCTTATTCTCCCCTAGAAATTCATCTAGAACTTGCTCCACTAATTTCGGTGCTTCCATTTGAGTGTGACCAAGCCCATGCAATGCACTTTCCACACAAGCAATATTTGGTGATTTAAGAGCAAACGCTAACACCTCAACAACCTGTTCATATAAAAACTCTTTATCATCAGAGCCTTCCCAGTAATTAAGAGGAGTAATATCCCATAACATATAGCAAATATCATTTAACGGTGAACTAGGCTCATCAAGATGGCTCAGAGTGGGAGTACAACGTTTTTCAAAGCAGTCAGAATACAAATGTTTGATAGCAACAATTGCTCTTGCTTTATCCTCACGAGGAACAGAAACACTCTTTAGTTGGAACATATAATCAGAGCAGGCATTCAAGAAAATATACCAAAGTCCCTGATTGACCTGAGCATCATCGAATTGTAACAAGTCAATGCCACATCTATCCATTGTTTTTATAAATAGAGAAGTAAACTCTATATCGCTAACCTCAAATTTCGGTGCATCAACATCGAAATACCATTGTGGGTCATGTACCGGATGGTTGAAAACATGATTTATCCATTCTTGATAACGGTCTATCATAAGTAATCTTCTACGCCTTATGTGAGTGAGAGAGGGTTTTCAAGTAGCACTAATTTGATTTTGACTGGATGCAGTTTGCATTACTTCGTCACAAGGCTCAACACGCGGTCATTATACTTGATAGTTATTGCTTTTAATAGTATTTTTGTATTACTTAATTAGAGGTTGCGATCGCTTTGACTGAGATGCTCTTGAAAATTATAGCGATCGCCAAACAAGCAATTTTCTTTGTGTGACAGTTTAGGTAATCCACCAGGGAGGTAATGCTCCTCCTATCTCTGTGTTAACGGCTTACGCCAAGCTACGCTAACAGCACAGCGCCTCACTTTAGCGCTTTGCGCCGCTAACACGAACGGCTTCAGGCACCGCTACTTTTACCCCGTGTTACAGCTCAAATTAATCCCTATCAGGAATTGAAACTTCCTAATCGCCTCCAGTTATTTCATCCCATTGGTTTTTTCCCGATTTAAAATTGAGCGATCGCGGTTTATTTAGCAGTAAGTATTTCCAGTTTGCCTCCCTAACCATGGTTCAACATCTCATTCCCGCCGAAATTCGACCTTTACCCAATCAATCGAAACAAGCTGCTTTATTGCTGCAACGGCTGGGCTTTCAAATTCTGCATATCAGTCAAACCATTAGCATCCAAGCACCACGTCAGCTATGGGAGTCAACCTTTCATATCTGTTTCCAGCAGCAACAGAAAACTACGATAACAGAGATAGAAAATGAGGTTACATATTTGACGGCAGACACAAATCGTCTTATTCTTCCTGAAGAACTCCAAGGTCTAATTGCTGAGGTAACTTTTTTAGAACCATCAGAATTTTTGCCATAACAAAGCCGAAGACAGGAAAATCATCGAGAACATGACATATCTTGTGAATCACTCAAAGACTGACTTACTCTCAACTTAGAAGACAAGAAAATCATCGAGACTATGGCATATCTTGTGAATCACTCAAAGACTGACTTACTCTCAACTTAGAAGACAGGAAAATCATCGAGACTATGACATATCTTGTGAATCACTCAAAGACTGACTTACTCTCAACTTAGAAGACAGGAAAATCATCGAGACTATGACATATCTTGCGGAGAATCAAGAAGACCGTGTGTACTTTGAAGCGGTGTTGCGATCGCAAACTGGTGAGTCTATGTTTGCAGCTAATACCTATCTCGAACCAGACAACATCCAACAATTTACACCCTCCCCAGGACGGGCAACCCAAGCCGCAGCAGCCCTTCAAGCCCTAGGCTTTCAAATTCGTCACATCGGTACCTTTTCCATTAGCGCTGAAGCACCAAAAGAACTGTGGGAAAGGGTTTTTAGCACGCGAGTTGAGCCAAGAAGCCAAACTGTCAGTCCGAGTATCGGTGAAGTCACCTACCTATCCCACATTGCTGATGCTCCCTTTACAATCCCACCAGAATTAGCAGAATTGCTCGAACGTGCCTACCCCCAAAGCCCACCTACCTTATTGGAGTCTCCCCTCCCACCGCGTGTTAGCTACCACCATCTGACAGTTCCCGCAGATGTGGCAACCCTATTTCGTTCAACACAAGTTCACAAAGCAGGTGTCACCGGAAAAGGCGTTTTGGTAGCAATGGTCGATAGTGGATTCTACAAACATCCCTTCTATAAATGGCATGGTTACAATTACCAAGCAACCCTTGCTCCCGATGCAACCAACCTTGAACGGGATGAGAGTGGGCACGGAACAGCAGAGGCTGCCAATATTTTTGCAAATGCCCCAGATATTGATTTTATCGGAATCAAAATTGGCTCAAACTCAACCCTAGCATTTAAAATAGCTTCCGACCTCCATCCCGCAATCATAACTAACAGTTGGGGTTTTACTGTCTGCCGGGACACCCTACCCAATTTCCTCAAACCCCTCGAAGCCGCAGTCATAGAAGCAGTAAATCAGCGAGGTATCACCGTTTGTTTCTCCGCAGGTAACGGTCAGGCTGTCTTTCCAGCGATGATGCCTGATGTTATTGCTGTTGGTGGTGTCTATGCCCATAACAGCTTGGACGGAGAAGACTTTAAGTTAGAAGCATCCGACTATTCTAGTAGCTTTGATAGTATCATTTATCCAGGTCGCCATGTTCCCGATGTCTGCGGATTGGTGGGGATGAAACCCCGTGGCATTTATATTATGTTGCCCGTGGAACCCGATTGCCGCATCGACAAGCGTTTGGGTGGTTCAGGCTATCCTAATAAAGACGAAACCGCAACTAATGATGGTTGGGCAGTAATTAGCGGCACCAGTGCTGCATCTCCCCAAATTGCAGGTGTTTGCGCTTTGCTCAAGCAAATACAACCAGATTTATCACCAGCGAGGATTAAAGCTATTTTGCGCGCATCAGCAAGGGATGTGAAAACTGGACGTAGCAATGGAACCTGTTTAACTACTCCAGAAGGACAACTCGCAGGTAATGGATATGACGGAGCAACGGGAGCCGGGTTGGTGGATGCTCATGGTGCCTATCAGCTGGCTCGTTCTACCTAGGGTAGCCGCCTAGATATGTGCAAAATGGAACACGTTCTAAACTTTTGTAAAGCTAATTGTCAAAAACCTTAATTTACCGTTGTTTGAGCCTCAACTCAGATTTTGCACCTCTACGTAAAATCACATATAAAGTAAAAAGATGTGCGATAAAGTTATACCAATTCACAATTCGCAATGCTCCCTGCGGGAGAGCTAACGCTAACGCAATTCGCAATTAAAAAACTTAGATGCAGCAAAGCTTTCAGGATTTACATCTGTATCAGATTTTTCGTGAAATGGTATTACCCCTCTTTTGTTACTACGAGGAGAGAAAAATACTATCTCTACTCTGAAAACTAAACAAAATAATGAATTGTGCGGTCGCGTCTTAATTTTGTCATTTAAATTCCTTTATTGAAAAAAGACGTAAATATAATAATTTCGGATTATTCTTTCCCCAAGGTAACAAAAGAGGGATTACCCATTTTTTATGGGTTTTCATAGCTAAATCAGGGGTTTTACTTTTTTACCGAGTAATAAAATTACATCAATTTTTCTTGGTGCAAGATGTGTGTCAACCATCCTTAAATCTCAGTCTAGGTAGCAGTAGACTTTTAATTGTAGATTTTTGCAGAAAGGGGGCGATCGCTCAGGGCAATCCTGCTACTTTAATTACAAGTATTCAAGTGGACATGATATAACGCACCATCTAAATTTTCAAATGGATTCGTACCTAATGACGCGCTCTAGTTCCAAAATTAGAGATATACCTGTACATTATTAAAACTAGAGTAAATATCTCGTGGGTGTTGAGGATGGCTGCAAACTTAGGTAGACGTAAATTTATTGTTTATGCTTCATCTGTAGTTGGTGGTAGCTTGCTACTGAAAAGCTGTGTCAATAAAGAGACAACACCATCATCAAACACAAGTGGTAGTAATAATTTTAAAGTTGCGATCGCGCTTCCCGGTTTAATATCAGATAAGGCTTGGAATCAGTCGGGTTATGAAGGTGTACAGCTAGCCAAGCAAAAGCTAGGAGTAGAGATAGCACATGTTGAAAAAGTTGCACAATCCGACCAAACAGAAGTGTTATCTGACTTTGCCCGTCGCGGTTATAATTTAGTGTTTGCCCATGGGGGACAATTTGATGCGGCAATTCAACAAATAGCATCCCAGTTTCCCAATACATTTTTTGTCGGTGTTAATGGTAATATCAGTGGTGCCAATATTGCTTCTTTAAGATTAGACCATTTGCAAGCAAGTTATTTGTGCGGAATTATTGCTGCTGCAATGACAAAATCGAATAAATTAGCTTATATTGCAGGTCAGGAATTTCAAGCAACCCAAGAAGAATTACGTGGGTTTGAATTGGGTGCAAAATCAATTAAAAAAGAGATTCAAGTCAGTTCGAGTTTTACAGGTGATTGGAATGATGTTGCGAAAGCCAAAGAAGTAACATTGGCTTTAATTTCCACTGGAGTTGATGTTATTTATCAATGGTTGGATAGTTCCTCTGCGACAGTTTTACAAACTGCAAGCGATAAAAATGTATATGCATTTGGTAATACTAATGACCAGTTAGAAGTAGCACCAAAAGCTGTTTTAACAAGTGCTGTCAAACATCTCGATGCGGCAATTGTATATTTGACCGAACTAGCAAAACAAAAGCAAATCAAAGGACAGATTTATAAATTAGGTTTAGAACGTCCAGATATTTTGACTTTAGGCAAATTTAATCAATTAGTACCGGAGGCAGTTCAAAAGCAGGCATTAAGCAGTAGTCAAGAAATAGTTAATAAAAAAATTACTTTTCCAGTTTGTAAAAATGCAGGTAAAGATACATTTTGTGTCAATAAGGCAACTGTTTAGAAAAACGTCCTAAGTAAGTAGAACGGCTTAAATAATTCACGTTATGTCAGTCATTGCGAATGAAACGACGTGAAATGAAGCACAAGTAGGTCGGTGTGAAAATTTCAATGTATGTCATTGCGAATGAAACGTAAGCTTCGCTATACTTTGTAAACGCGTAGCGTGCCGTAGGCTCTAGCAACCGCAACGGTTTTGTCAATTTTACATTCTGTTACATAGTTGGGTTTATTTTCATCGACTTACTTAATTCGGACACGCTACGCGAACGCAAGGGTTATGCCGATTTTACAATCTGTTACATAGTTAGGTTTATTCTCACCAACTTACTTAAGTCCTAATTTAATTGTACTTTCCTACTTATAAACTTAATATATAAATGTCATACTTAGATTTAGAAAATATTACTAAAAGCTTTGGTGATTTTATTGCCAATGATAATATAAACTTAAATATTGAAATAGGTGTAATTCACGCTATCCTTGGCGAGAATGGTGCAGGTAAAAGTACATTAATGAATATTATTAGTGGCATATATCAGCCAGATAGCGGACGAATACTTATAAATAAAAATCCTATTAAAATTTCTTCGCCAGCTATAGCAATTAAACTGGGTATAGGTATGATTCATCAGCATTTCATGCTTATACCCCAATTAACTGTGACTGAAAATATTATTTTGGGAACTGATAATAACTTACATTTAAATTTAAGAGAAAAGCAAGCTGAAATTGCTAAATTATCCCAATTATATAATTTAGAAATTGACCCGACAGCCAAAGTAGAAAATCTACCTGTGGGAATGCAACAGCGTGTAGAAATTATCAAAGTTCTCTACCGTCAAGCAAAGTTATTAATTCTTGACGAACCAACGGCAGTTCTCACACCTCTAGAAGTACGATCTCTAATAAATATTCTGCGTCAATTGGCAGCAAACGGACATACAATTATTTTTATCAGCCACAAATTAGAAGAAGTTATTGAGTTGTGCGATCGCGTTACTGTTCTACGGGGGGGAAAAGTCGTAGCAAGCACTACCACCAAAGAAACAACACCACAACAATTAGCCGATTTAATGATAGGTAAAGCCATTAATTTACAACTCGAACGAAAGCCAGTTACATCGGGAGAAATAGTCCTTTCGGTGCAAAATTTACAAGTGGTTGGCGATCAAGGTGTAACTGCTGTTAAAAATATATCTTTTGAACTGCGGCAAGGGGAAATTTTAGGTGTTGCTGGTGTTGATGGCAATGGACAACGAGAGTTAGCTGATGCGATTTGTGGGTTAAGGAAGATAAAAAAAGGTAAAATTTCTCCATCCCCTAACCCATCTCTGGTATCTACAAGAGAAGAAAAATTGAGATTGGCATATATACCCGAAGACAGGCAAAAAAATGGCTTGGTAATGGAGTTTGATATATCCCAAAATTTGATATTAAAGCTTTTTAAAAAACTGCCTTTTTCTCGTTATGGTTTCTTACAACGGGATGTAATTAAGAATAATGCTATTTCTGCAATCACAGAATTTGATATTCGTGTAAATGACATACATATCAAAGCCAGACAACTTTCGGGAGGTAACCAACAAAAAATCATCCTAGCACGAGAACTATCAGGAGAACCGGAACTGATTGTGGCAATGCAACCAACAAGAGGTTTAGATATTGGTGCAACAGAAGCGGTACGGCGACGATTATTAGCAGAAAAACAAAGAGGTGCAGCGATTTTGTATATTTCCACCGAGTTAGAAGAAATAATGACGATGAGCGACAGAATTGCTGTAATCTATCGAGGTGAGTTTATTGGTATGTTAGATGCTGCGATGGCAACGGTTGAGGAAATTGGCTTATTAATGTCAGGTGTAAAAATATCGTAAGTAGCCATCATGAACTGCGTACACCAGGACAAATGAAAAACCGCACGCTACTAGTAGGTTTAACTGGAACGATCGTGACTAAATTGAGTAAATTTATCAGACCAATAATTTCACCACTGATTGCCATTATCTCCGCGCTTTTGGTTGGTGTAATCTTGATTATTATCGCAGGTGCAAGCCCTATCATTGCCTACACTGCATTATTCCAAGAATCTCTCCTAACATACTTTGGATTTGGTAATACCCTTACCAAGATGACACCGTTATTATTCAGTAGCTTAGGTGTATTAATCGCCTTGAAAGCTGGACAATATAATATAGGTGGGGAAGGACAAATTTATTTAGGTGCTTTGGGTAGTGCTCTAATTGGTTTATATCTGCAAAATTTACCTACATTCATTCACATACCCCTGGCGTTATTAGCAGGATTTATATTTGGTGGAATTTGGGGTTTTATACCAGGTTATCTCAAAGCAATTCGGGGAGTAAATGAAGTTATTACTACGCTTCTTTTGAACTACATAGGGATTTATTTCATTAGTTATTTAGTCCAAAACCCATTGAAAGAGCTGAATGCACCAAGTCCCTATTCACCATTAATTGCTAAATCTGCACAACTACCAATTATTTTGTTTGGAAGTCTTGCCCATGCAGGAATTGTACTAAGTTTAATAACAGCAATAATTGTCTGGTTAATCCTGAACCGTTCCACCCTCGGTTATCAGATCGAAGCAGTTGGATTTAACCCCAATGCTTCCCATTATGCAGGTATTTCCGTACAACGCACCGTTATTTTAGTTATGACCTTAGCTGGTGGTTTAGCTGGTTTGGCAGGTAGTTGCGAAGTTATGGGGTTGAAATATCGACTTTTTGACGTAGTTTCTCCTGGATACGGATTTGATGCGATCGCGATCGCCTTTCTCAGTCGCGGTAGCGTTATCGGTGTAGTACTAGCTTCATTATTTTTTGGCGCTTTGCGAAGTGGTGCAAATGTGATGCAACGCAGTGCAGGTGTACCTGTGACAGTAGTGTACGCTATTCAAGGTATGACTGTATTATTTATTGCCATGAGCTTGGCTTTAGAATATCGAGTCAAAAAATAACCACAAATCTAGATAGACGTGGATTAGCCCTGTTTTGTCACTCTCGGAAAACAATAAGTAGCAAAATTAATTACACAAACATATGATCTGAAATTCTTGACTGACAATGAGCGAACCGGGAGCTGTAATCCCTTTTTGTCACTCTGGGAAAAGAAAAATCAAAGTCAAATTTTCAACTCTAGATATAACATGCATTTGAGCGTTTATTTTCTAACACAATGGCTGAAATTATGGTTTTTTCATAAAAGCCTTATGCTGTAAGCATTTCAGACTATTCTCTCCCGAAAGTGACAAATGAGGGGTAATACCATTTCACGAAAATCCTGAAACATATTCAAGCTCTAAAACCCTTGTCAAACCAGGATTTATTAATTACGTTAGCGTTAGCTCTCCCGTAGGGAGCATTGTGAATTGGTATAAACTAAAGCTATAAGTAGAACGGCTTAAATAATTCACGCTATGTCATTGCGAATGAAACGTTCGCGTAGCGTGTCGCTTTGCGACTTAGTGGAATGTTCGCGTAGCGTGCCGTAGGCTCTAGCAATCGCAATGGTTTTGACGATTTTACAATCTGTTACATAGTTAGGTTTATTCTCACCGACTTACTTAGATTAAAAAATATGGATATTGCTTTCTTTTCTGATTATCTCGCTTCTACTATTCACCTTACCATCCCCCTCGCCTACGCTACACTTGGAGGGCTTTATTCGGAGCGTTCGGGCATACTTAATATTGCCCTCGAAGGAATGTTAATTACAGGTGCTTTTACAAGTGCATCTGCAACTTTTTATACTAATAATGTTTGGATAGGTTTAGTCGCTGCCTTAATAGTAGGTGCTTTAGTTGGACTACTCCACGCCTTTTTATGTGTAACATTACGAGTGAATCAATTAGTTTCGGGTTTAGCGATTAATCTTGTCGCTGCTGGCATCACTTCATTTTTAGGACGATTAGTATTCGCCAATAATAGTACTCAACGTTTACCAAATCTTATCGCCATAAAAATTCCCATTTTTGCCAACATACCATTAGTTGGTCGCTTATTATTTCAGCAAGATATCCTCGTTTATTTACTATTTATAATTATTGGTTTCACCACATATTTTTTGTTTTACACAAACCCAGGTTTAAATTTACGTGCTGTGGGAGAATATCCCCAAGCCGCAGATACGGCAGGTGTCTCCGTAGTCAGAATACGTTATATGGCAGTCATCTTTGGTGGTTGTCTGGCAAGTTTGGGTGGCGCTTATTTAACCTTGGTGCAAGTGCGATATTTTACCGAAGGAATGAGTGCGGGAAAAGGATTTATTGCGATCGCATCCCTTATCTTTGGCAAATGGCATCCTATATATAGCACTTTGGCTTGTTTGTTATTTGGGGCAACAGAAGCTTTGCAATTACGAATCCAAGCATTAGGTGTAAATATTCCCTATCAATTTCTGATGATGTTGCCCTACATTACCGCACTTCTAGCCACGATTGGATTAGCTGGAAAATCCACACCACCAGCAGGTTTGGGGGTTTCCTATGGTTCGAGTAAACATGATGTTCGTTGACATTCTCCACCCTTGTTAACCCTCTTTTATCACTATCTCCAGAGAATAATCTTAAAGCCTTACTGTATAAGCACAAGCTTGTCACTGGACGACTTGAAGCCATCTGTATTGTTGGCGCATGAATTGGTAAACGCCAAAATTCCAGTAGATAAAATTACCTTTGCTTTGTGCAGAGTCGGCGATCGCCGAAATCGCAATCAAGGAACACAGCCACTAATAGAAGATAATGCACAAAAAGGCTCAACGCCCTACGAAATCAAAGGTTTTAGCATCAAATATTAATTGACGGTATTGATATTAATACTGGTTTTCAATGCCCAACAGCAATCACAGATTTTAGCATAAAGAGTCTAGAAAACAGGGTTTGTAGTTACGCTTCAGCGCTACCACCAGCTACAAACACAATTAAAATAACCTATCGAAAATCCTAACCAATCAAACCAGCACGTTGAAATACTTCATTAGAAGTAAGTTCCAATCCTAGTAATAAATCATCGCTAATTACCAAATTATCTCGATAGGTGACAGGAACAGAAGCAGGTGCAAAGATAGTGATAGTTCTGGCTTTTGTATCCACAACCCAAACCCGTAAAACCCCAGCTTTGATATAATCAGCAGCTTTTCCAGCCATCTCACCAAAAGTTTGACCAGGGGAAATAATTTCTACGACTAATTCCGGTGCAATTGGACAGGGTTCGTCTTTTAACCAATCAGCAGGAAGTAGGTTGTAGGAAACATAGGTTAAATCAGGAACAGGCATCCAGTTCTCATTTTCAATTGCCAATTTTATCGCCCATTCAATTACAACTCGTCCCTTACCATGTGCCCATGCAGACAATAGTGTGAATAATGCACCAGTGGTGGAGCCATGAAAAAATTTGGGAGACATTTCATCATTTTTATATTTGGGAACTGCTTCACCCTTAACAAATTCGTAGGTAATATCCCCTTCGGGGAGGGCAAGAAATTCTTCGAGGGTGAGTTGGGTTGTGAGTTGAGTCATGGTTTATTTTAGGATTGGGGGATATGACTCTATTTTAGGTTTTTATTCATCAGGACTTATGCAAGAACTATACATTAACGTCATTGCGACGTAGGTCAGCAATGTCAAAGCCTCATTTTCTCGTTACGATTACGTAAGTCCTAAGAGTGTTCCAAGTAAAAAAATGCCCAATTGTCATTGCGAGGAGGAACGACGAAGCAATCACATAATCTCCCAGTTCTTGCGATTGCTTCATTCCGCTTCGCTCCATTCGCAATGACACATTTTGGATCATTTATTTGTTGGAATACTCTAAGTAGCCAGGTTTAATTAAAGGTAAGATGTGTTATCCCTCTTTTGTTACTACGGGGAGAGTATAATCAGAAAAAAAGCAGACAAAGTAAGTAATAGGAATGGTTACGCCGCGCAGACAGCCAGTAAGCACAGTGGCATTCATAGATAACTACTGCCAGCACTATTATTCAGTATTTGAGGATGTGAGGCATTTTGAAGCTTTCAAATTCTTACATTTGGGCATAGTTTCAGAAATCCCGCGAAAAACCCTACCCCTAATAGCTAAAACAGTGGGGTTAAAAGATAGCCAAACACTACATCATTTTTTGAGAGATGCACTGTGGGATGTCAAAAAGTTAAGAGAAATTAGGCTGTGGTTGATCAAAAGGTTTATTGGAGAAAGAGAAATAATTTTATGTATTGACGAAACCGGGGATAAGAAAAAGGGAAAATCAACAGATTATGTGACTAGTCAATATATCGGAAACTTAGGCAAGACAGAGAATGGAATAGTATCTGTAAATGCTTATGGTGTAGTAGATGGGATTACTTATCCTCTAATGTTCCAAATATTTAAACCGAGAAATCGCTTAAGAGAAGGCGATAAATATAAGAGTAAACCCCAAATAGCAATAGAGATTATTCAAGAGTTGAAAGAATGGGGTTTCAAAATTAAATTAGTGTTAGCGGATAGCCTATATGGTGAGAGTGGAGATGTAATTAGATGTTTAGAAAAATTAGAACTAGAGTTTATCGTAGCAATTCGCTCCAATCATGGAGTGTTGATGCCCCCAGGAAGCCGAAAACGTTATAATCGCTGGAAAGCTTATGAGCAAAAGCTTTCACATCGTCAAACTGAAACTCGTTACTTGAGAGAAATTATTTTTGGTAAACGTCGCCGTACCAGATACTACCAAATCAGTAAGATGAATACACCCGACCCTACGGGAGATGAAAGTTGGTACATCATGACAAATTTATCAACTGATTTGTCACTGAATGTCGCGCAACTTTATAGTTTAAGAAATTGGATTGAATATGGTTTTAAACAAGTTAAGAATGAACTAGGTTGGGCTGATTTTCGTCTAACTGATTATGAAAGTATTGAACGCTGGTGGGAAATCATTTTTAGTGCTTACCTTTTCGTTAGCATTCAGGCTACTTATTTTCAACTTCATGTCCAAAATCAATCAACATCTAGTTCAGAATTACCTTCCTCAATAGACTTTAATAGTTCTCAATATAGTCAACATCCTAATTGGGAATCTGGTACCACATGGAAGAGTGCCTTAAATAATCTGAGATTGCTCATTCAACCCTATATTTTTTACTGTTTGATTCAACCTTGGCTCACAGTATTTAACATTCCTGGTATGAAGCGTTGCTTTTTGAAATTAATCAACTTTATGAATGATTTTCGCGCTTCTCCAGTCAGTTTCTCTGTTGCTAGTTGAACCTCTTGTCAATTTTTCTCTTCCTAAAGTAACAAAAGAGGGGTTATACCATTTCACGAAAATCCTGAAACATATCCAAGCTCTAAAACCCTTGTCAAACCAGGATTTATTAATTACGTTAGCGTTAGCTCTCCCGTAGGGAGCATTGTGAATTGGTATAAGTCCTAAGTAGCCAGGTTTAATTAAAGGTAGGATGTGTTAGGCGTAGCCGTAACGCATCAAAGTCTTATCATGCATGGGTTACACTGCGCTAACCCATCCTACAAAGGTTTTATATTTAATTGCACCTTCCTACTTATTCATTGGGTACAAGATAAAACTAATTACCCAGAACTAACAACATCCGCTCCTCAATTCCTTCCCAGGTTGTGGGCGATAGCCGCACAGATGCTTGTTTACATTGGATGAGTAGTTTATTGGCATAGAGATAATTTTCCAGTGCTTTGGACTCTGACTTAGATAAATTAATTATGTCTGGGCTGAGATTAAAAGCATTGAGTAAAGTTTGTTGGAGGTGCTGAAGAAATTCTTGGCGCACTTTCTGCGGTTGTTTCTCATCGGGAATTTTAGTTTTCAGTTTGTTGAGTGAGTCAATTAGCTTAGTAAAATTAACGTTATTGAAGATTGTTAATTCTTCAAGTTGACGAATGTACTTAATAGCGTAGGCGATGGCGTCGGCGTTGGCGTCGGCGTTGGCGATGGCTTCGGCGTTGGCGATGGCTTCGGCGTAGGCGATGGCTTTGGCGTAGGCGTTGGCGTTGGCGATGGCTTTGGCGTAGGCGTTGGCGTTGGCGATGGCTTCGGCGTCGGCGATGGCTTCGGCGTAGGCGTAGGCGATGGCTTCGGCGTCGGCGTAGGCGTTGGCGTTGGCGTTGGCGATGGCGATGGCGATGGCGTAGGCGTTGGCGTTGGCGTTGGCGTTGGCGTAGGCGTTGGCGATCGCATAACCGATCGCAACTGCACGTTTCCCTACAGATTTAAAATCCCCAGTAGATCCAGTTGTTGCCTGTTCTGCCCAGTTTAATAAAGCTTGCAACTTCGGTGTATTAATGTACTTTTGCGCTTCTTTTTCCATCCGCAACAACAAATCATCTGCACCACCCCGCATTAAACCAGCAACAAGTAAAAACACTTCCTTCCAACGTTTATCTATCAAATGTTTAGTAACTAATTTCTCAACTAGGCGATGGTCATCAATATATTGTGCTGTTAAATATTCCTGTAATGTTAAATGAGAAAAAGAAAATATATCCTCTGCTCGTTCTACCAAAATTCCTTGTTGCACAGCAATAGCATTCAAAACTGCTTCACCATCTAAATGCTGAGGTGCATTCAAATTACTTGCTAAAAATTCTTTGATTTTATCAACAATATCACGCCCAGGAAAGAATAATCTGTCAGCCTCAAAACCTGTATAGGCAATCTCTGATAGTAAGATTTCTTCTAGTTCTGTGTGCAGACCTTGATAAATTTCATCTCGAAGAATTTTCTTTTCTGATGCCCATTCTTCAAGTAATATCCGCAAAGCTTTTTTGTAAAGCACACTGCGATTATTAGGAAAGTTTTGGGAACGGTCATATACTAAACACAGAAATGTCAGCAATAAAGGTGTATGGGCTAACTCTTTAGCAGCGTTATTTTCTGGCTTTTGTAGTAACTCCCAACATTTGTCACCTGTCTGAGCTTCTTTATCTGTTTCTGAATGAAACCAATTCTGAATGAATTGCTGAATTTGGTTATCATCAAAATCTGCCATTGTGACATCACTAAAGCGGCGAAAACTACTGCGATAAGCCGCAATGCGACAGGATGCAATAAAGCGATTTTTTTTGTAAGTCTCAACAAAATCTTCAATGTGACTAATGACATTGGTTAATTTTTTTGTTGGCACTTCATCCAAACCATCCAACAAAATTAGTAACTTGCCTTCCTTTAAGGCTTGAGTTGTAAATTCTTCGGGTTGAGGAACTTCACAATTACTAAATTCTTTGACAATAAAATTTTCTATATTGATATCTCTATGTTGAAATCTTTTCAACTCTATAAATACAGGGATACAGTCGTGCTTAAATCCTCCATCTTGACCTTTGAGTGCTTCTAATCCCATCTTTCGCAAAAACGTAGATTTACCAGCACCAGGGGCACCAAGCACCATCAGATATTGTTTTTTATTAGCAACTATAATTCCCTCTTGTTTACCTTTATCTTGAGATTTAAACCTGCGCCTACTACCTTGGCGATAAAATTGTTCTAAATTTTCGATAGATTCAAAACTACGGATGGCTTCATTACCTAAAAATTTAACTCCTGTATAAACCCATTCCAGCTTTATAGGTTCACGCATTCCTAAAACTTTAAGAGTGCCGTTTCGGTTTTCATAATAAGGTTTAACCTTTTCGCGTACCTCTGGCACCAAGACTTCTATTTTTATTTCTTTTTCTGGGTTATCAGATTGGCTAACTGATAAGGTTAGTGGTACAGAATTTTCTTTAGACTTGTGCAAGCTGCGTTGATAGCGTTCTAATGCTTCTCGGAAATTACTTTTACTGACTTTTTCACCCAATGCATCTGTAAGAAGTTTCCATAATTTGTTGCCTTCGTTTTTAACGTGTTGAGAATCATAACCGATAGCTTTAGCTATTTCGTCATAGGTTTTATTGTCCCAACATTCCCGAAGTATACGCTTTCGTGTATCAGCTAAGTACTTACCTGTCTTAGTAAATACCACTTCATCAGCTAACTCTAGGACTTCTTCTAAATTCATTGGTCAGTTAAGTAAATATTTTTGCAGCTAAAAACTTTGGCGTTGCAGATTCATAAGATGATTTAGCTTAATTTTGAATGAAATACTAATAGTTTCAAAGCTAATTTGTAAAGTAAAATGCTTACTTTGTAAGGGTTTCAGGAATTTGAGCTAATACAGAAGTTTTTCGCTGAAACTTATACCTGGTAATGAGTTGAGCCTCCTTAAGATTTTCGGCGTTGCATAATCGCGGTATGAATCATTGAGGAATCGGAACATCCCAAAATCGGAGATAATAAAGTAACAATCGAATTGAATACCTCAGCATTTGTACTGATTTGGAATAACATAGCGTTTTACGATGCAATCGAGCGAGATAGTGGCGCAGTCGGGTGTTTTCCCCCTCAACTCGTGTCATGTAAGTCTTGCTAACAATCTGGTCGCCTTCAGGAATAAAGCCTGGATAGACCAACCATCCATCCGTGACATAAAAATAGCATTGCCAAGTACCCACAATATCCCATAACGGTCGAAAAGTCTCGGCGCTATGGTCGCCCAAAACCCACGCTAAAATACCTTGTTTGAAGTGATTTACTGCTGTCCAAAGCCAGATTTTGTTTTTTTTGAGCCGACGAAAGTTTCTAGCTCATCAAGTTCGCCAACTTCTGGAATTGTCTCTGGATCATAGGTCTCAGGTAGCAGTTCTCCCACAAGTTTTACCCAAGTAATCAATGTTGTGTGATGAACGCCTTTGACCCGTTCGATGGCGCGAAATCCCATACCATTAACGTACATTTTTAGGCATTCCCGCTTCACTTCATCACTGTATCCCTGGGGCGGTTCATAGCGATCAATGAATTGGCGATTACAATCACAACAAATGTGATTTTGTTTACCTCTTTTCTTGCCATTTTTACGGGTGTGAGACGACCCACAACGTGGACATTCCATCAAGTTACACCTCAATTCATACTGCCATTATGCAACGCCAGATTTTCTTTACGAATCATCTCTCAGCCTCTAGTTCATCCCGCATTTATATAATGCCAAAACTTTTTCGGTAATTATAACTGACTTTTTCGTAATTTTGGCTGACTTTATAGTAACGACAAGGGTTTGAGGGTTTTGGCAGAATGATGACATCCTGATTGCAGGAAAAAGCCTGGAGTCACCCAGGCGAAGTTCAATTATATTCACTCCCATCATACCCATGAACACTAACAAAACTAAAAAGTCTGGAAGTTCCAACGAGGTTTTCAAGTTTGACCATCTATTCTCTCGCCTATCAAAATGGACAGCTTATGGGATTGGCTTATATGCTGCTTTTACTCTTACGGTGCAGCAAAACCCGCAAGGTGTTCACTTGATACCTTTGGCTGAAATTTTTGTTCAAGCTGCCAAAATAGAGGTAGTGGAGCAAAAGAAAAATGGTCAACCTGGCGATCGCCCAAATCACTCAAACAAAAAGCAGTAACTAGCTCATAAAAAACTGAGAGTCACTTGATATCAGGTGACTTTTTTGAACCACATCAAGCCGCCCAATTCCTACACAATCACTCTGCTTGTTGTAGAACCGTCACCGTCGCTTTCTCCTGCTTATCTGGTGAATAACCATATTTCCGCAGCAGGCGTTTAACTAACCTCCACAGATTCGCTTTGACACTTTCTTTCACAGTTCAGCCAATGGTGACATTGTTGGGGATAGTTTGCACTAAATCACGGGCGATCGCCTGAAGTATTTTATATTTTATCCCTCTGGAAAATGACAAAAATGCCCATTTTAGACAAATTTTGCCCAAAAATCAGCTAAATGTATTGACAAAAGATAATGGTTATCAGTTAACCTAGACAAGGTTAAGAGAATCTAAAGTCCTATTGGGTATGTCCGGACTGTCAATCAGGTACTATCTGCCAAGGTGCTTATTATTGTGCTGCAAAATCGAAAAATTAAACAGCTTCCAGTAATTCTACAGCCGCTACTGGTTCAGGATTGCGATTGTGATTTGCAAAGGAATCAGCAATTAAATGTAATACTTCAGCTTTTTGTTCTGGGGGCGCTTGAGCAATAAGCGATCGCAAATCAACCTTATTTGTATCGACTTCTGCTAGTTGAAATAACAGGTAATTTCTAGCATCAGTTGGTAACCCCGCTAGTATCTTTTCTAGGCTATCGGAATAAATTCTCTGATTCCCTCGCCTAAACCCACTAATCATTTGCTGAGAAACTCCAGTCTTCTCAGATAGCCATTTCGCACTAATGCTGAACTTGTCGAGGGTTTTATCCAAAGCCTGTGAAAAATTCATCGGTTAATTATGTCTTGACTGAATTTTGTAGTATGATATTTAGTTATGACTGAATCATGAATAGAGAATTTACCTACCATTGCTTACTAGTGTAATCCCATTAAATCAGTGATGGAGATAAAAGTTTGGTAATATGCGAACTTTTTTATAAATTCTCAAATAAGAAAGTTTCACTCCGGTTTTCGTAAACCGAAGCGAACAAAAAGTTTTGTTAATTAATCTTAGTTACTGCATTATGACGCAAAGCACTACCAAAGTTCAAGAGAAATTTTACCCATCACAGCATGAGGAACGGTTGAGGACACATCAGGAGTTGAGGATAACCCAAGTCACCTGCTCTGAGTTTGAGATTAACTCAACTTTCTTTGAGGTGCAACTATGAATCAACTTAAAAAGGACAAAGCACCTCTGTTTTACCAGTTAACAAATGAAGAATGGGTAGAAACTGTGAAGGATTTAACTGGGGCTGAAATCAAAGTCCTTTACTATCTGCGCTCTTTAGACCCTTTTGGCGATCGTGAGCTTGATTGCAGTGTTACTCAGATAGCAATAAAGCTAGGACTGTCTAAGGGAGCGGTTTCCAAAGCACTAAAAAGACTAGACCAAATGGGTCTTATTGCAGTGGAATTAGTGCGGGTCAAGGTTCGGATTAAAACGGGCAACAATAACGTTACAGAGTTTCCCAAAGAAAACAGTGTTTCCTATAGGAAACGTAAATTGCCTATAGGAAACGATAGTTTACCAGAGGAAACAGAGGTTTCTTATAGTGAACAGCCGTTGCCTATAAGAAACAACCAAGAGCCAGAAGTTTTGCCAGATGAGGATTTCAGCACCTCTAAGACTATTAAGACTTATTCAGACTTTATAAAGACTCTCTCAGAAGAGGAGCGAGCGAAGTTTTTGGAATTTTGTCAGGAGAAAACAAAGAATCTCAGTCAGGAAGTGAATGACATTGAGGCATGGTTAGCACATAAGAATAAAGCTGGAGCAAATAGGTGGGAGGTTTATTACGAAAAATTTGTGTTGGCTTCTCAACAAAAGAAAAATCAGTCAGAGCAGGAGAAAAACGAATTAGATAAGAGAGAAAGTGCTAGAAGACAATTTGCAGAATGGCAGCGAGAATTGGAAGAAAGCCGTTTGCGTGGTAGAAAGTCTGGTCAGGAGCAAGCCCAAAATCAATCATCAGGAGGTGAAACATGACAGACAATTTACCTCCACAGAATATTGAAGCGGAAGAAGCTATTTTGGGCGGGATAATGCTCGATCCACAAGCAATTAGCAGAGTGAGTGATCGCTTAGTACCGGAAGCTTTTTATATCAGTGCCCATAAAGATATCTACCAATCAACCCTGCGCCTACATCAACAAGGTAAGCCCACAGATTTACTTTCAGTTACAAGTTGGTTGACAGACCAAGATTTACTTGCCCGAATTGGTGGTAGAAACAAACTTGCATACCTGGTTAACTGTACTGTTTCCGCAGTCAACATCGATGCTTTAGCAGAATTAGTCATGGACAAATATCTGCGACGGCGGTTGATTCGTGTGGGCAATGAAATTGTAGAACTTGCTTATCAGCAAGAAGCGGAACTGCCAACTATTTTAGACCGTTCAGAACAGAAACTATATCAGGTTTCCAACCAAAAGTTTTCTACCAATACCGAACATAACAGTACAATCACTGCTGTGGCATATAGTGATTTAGAAAATACTAACCCCATTTACCCAACTGGATTTTATGACCTAGATGAGCTAATTGTTGGCTTTGAAGGTGGGACATTGACTTTGGTTGCTGGTAGACCATCAATGGGCAAGTCCGCGATCGCCATGAACTTGGCATTGCAAATCATGTTACTTCATAAATTGCCCGTGGCTGTCTTTTCCCTGGAAATGACTAAAAAGCAGTTGGAATATAGGTTGTGGAGGATTCGTGACAAGTTAAGGTTTTTGAGGTTTTGTCAAGAGCAGTATAGAGGGACTCAAAAAGCTGAGAAACTAGTAATAGTGCATCTTTTGGTTCAAAATCATGCCAACCAAAAAACCGAGAAACCCTGACCATGTTCGTCGTCGAAACACCCCACTTGCGGATAATGAAGCAATAAGCGAACACTTAAAAAATTTGCTGAGTCCAGCAATATACGCTCAAAGTGCCTATTATCGAAGCCTTGGATTACGCGACCGTATACTTAATCTGTCATTAATGGTTGCAGCGATGTTAACTGTGATTTGGCGGCAAGTAGCATCAGTACATGAACTAACTCGAATGTTGGAGCAGGAGGAATTGTTATGGGGTAAAGCTGTTAAAGTATCACAGCAGGGGTTGTCACAGAGGTTTCTCAGTTTTCCAGCAGAACTATTTGAACGAGTGTTTCACGATTTGTTACCATTGTTGAAATCGCGTTGGCTTCTTCGCGAAAAACGAACCCTACCAGCAGCAGTCAAATATGCCAAGAAGCATTTTGTGAATATATGGATTGCGGACGGGTCAACACTCGAAGCTTTATTTCGTAAATTAGATAGTTTAAAAGATGTTCCACAAGGTAAGTTAGCCGGCAAAATATGTACAGTGATTGATTTGTTAACACGATTACCCGTACAAGTTTGGTTTCATACTAATCCCTTAGCACATGATACTAATTTTCTCGATGATTTAATTAATATTGCTAGTGCTAAAACCTTGCTAGTTCTCGACCGTGGCTTTTATGATTTTGGTTTTTTCTTGCGCTTGATTGCCAAACAGGTTGATTTTATTACTCGCATCAAATCAAATGCAGTATTTGATGTTGAGCGAATTTTCAGCTACGACTACACACTTCGAGACCGGATAATTTCCTTCAACACAGAGGATAAACACCAAAAAATATTACGTTTACGTCTCATTGAAGTCAAGCAAGGCAAGACTTGGTATGCCTATGTTACTTCAGTTTTAGATCCTCAAATTCTTCCACCTTATGTCGTTGCCGATCTTTATGCGAAACGATGGAGAATCGAAGAGGCATTTAATACTGCCAAACGCTTGCTGGGGTTAAGTTATCTCTGGACAGGTTCTGTCAATGGTGTCAAGCTTCAAGTTTGGGCAACTTGGTTATTTTATGCAGTTTTAATCGACCTTGCAGATGCTGTTGCTGATGAAATAGCCCTCCCGTTTGAACGCATTTCTTTAGAGATGATTTTTCGTGGGCTTTACCATTTTAATCATGCTTATAACAAGGGTCGAGCAACCGATCCAGTTTTATTTTTTGCTGCTCCAGAGAACAAAAACCTTGATGTTGTTAAGACAATACGAAAAGAGCCTCAAACCCTTGACTTATCGCCTTTTCCTTTACCCTTGACAATTCCTGCTTTTCCTTAACTTGTTACTAATCGTTGTGGAGTTTAATTAGTAATTTTGGACAGTACTTTGGTTGTAACTTAAATTCCTTTAGAAGCGATCGCATTCGTAGACATCGAGCCGGACTAGAACCTTTAGCTAGTTGGGAATTTGAGAACATAGCAAAAAT
This sequence comes from Calothrix sp. 336/3, assembly GCF_000734895.2. GTDB lineage: Bacteria > Cyanobacteriota > Cyanobacteriia > Cyanobacteriales > Nostocaceae > 336-3. The sequence continues at coordinate 26,973 of NZ_CP011383.1, forward strand.
TGTTGGTATTGCTTCAGAACTGCCACTGTACATCAATGATGACCGGGGTATCACTGTATCTGGAATTGCTTCTGAATGCCGCCAAATTTTGGCTCGTGAGGGCAAGTTAGGGCTAGTTGTAGTAGATTATCTGCAATTGATGGCAGAGGACAATGGAGGCAATCGGAGTTACGAATTAGGGGATGTTGCCAGGGGATTATACAAGATGGCAGGGGAACTTGATGTTCCGGTATTGGCACTTTCGCAAATCTCCAGGGGAGTTGAGGGTAGGCAAAATAAGCGTCCGATGATGAGCGACCTCAGCCAATCGGGAATCCTAGAAATGGTTGCAGACAACATCATTTTGGCTTACCGGGATGAGTACTACAACTCAGATACCGTTGACCGGGGATTGTTAGAGCTAATTATAGCGAAAGCAAGACATAGCGCAACTGGTACAGCCTCGGTACTGTTCGATAAATCCTACGGAATTATCAAAAACTTGCAGCGATGAGATGAACTCAGATACTTTTGATGCCTCCAAGATTGGTTTAGACAAATGCAATTACTACGACACCTATGCTTATTTAGTGGCATCTGAGCATTTACCGTGGCTGCAAAGCAAACTGGGGGAATACAGACAACTCAACTTGTGGAAATCAATCCCAACGCCCAAAGAGTCCTCAAATACCATTTCCCAGATATTCCCATCCACTCAGACATCCGAGACTATTATCCCCAACCAGGAGAATTTGAACTCATCACCTTGGGTTTCCCCTTCTTTTTTACTACCCCAACTCACATAAGCCGTTTAGTATAAAGAATAACTGATTATTACTAAAAAACTGTATAGTAGATGCTGCTAGAGGATTTGACCAAGGGAGCAACAGTTAAAGGCATATTGCCCAACCAGGTGGTTACAGTTGTTGACGTAAAATGGTTTGGCTCTGATGTCGTTGAATTAACATACAAGGACGCTGGCGGTCGTCCAGGGAACGAACTGCTGTATCACTGCTCGACTAGGGTTAAGAGGCAATCGCGCAAGTGGCATCATTTGTAAGGGTTTCAGGTGTGTTTACGTTTCTTAATATAGTTGGGTTTATTCTCACCGACTTACTTATCCTGAAATTATCTACTCCTGTTTTTGTCTCACCACTTTTATTTACCAGTATATTTACCGCTTCTTTACTGCGGATAATTGGCTGTATTTTTAGGTTAGGTTATTTGGCTCAATCTTAGTAAGTAGAACGGCTTAAATAATTCACGCTATGTCATTGCGAATGAAACGTTCGCGTAGCGTGTCGCTTTGCGACTCAGTGGAATGTTCGCGTAGCGTGCCGTAGGCTCTAGCAATCGCAACGGTTTTGACGATTTTACAATCTGTTACATAGTTAGGTTTATTCTCACCGACTTACTTAACTACTTTTTGGTACAGTGATGCTTTGTTAATTGCTCTTCATCTTTATGTTCCAGATATCGCTCCCCCAATCGCTACATCCAGACTTACCCCTTACGGCTCTTGCTCCAATGCAGGATGTGACAAACCTCTGGTTCATGAAGGTCATCGCCCACTATGGTAGTCCTGACTACTTCTTCACCGAGTATTTCCGTGTGCATGATACTTCACGGCTCAATCGTAGCATTTTGGCAGCAATCACCGAAAACGATACGGGGCGACCTGTTTTTGCTCAAATGATTGGCGAAAGCATTCCCGACTTGGTAAGAACAGCACGGGAACTCTGTCGCTATGACATAGCTGGAGTTGACTTGAATATGGGTTGTCCAGCACCTAGAATCTATCGCAAAAATGTTGGGGGTGGATTACTGCGAGAACCTGAAAAAGTGGATCGGATTTTAGGAGAACTACGTTCTACAGTGAACGATCGACCTTTGACCGTCAAGATGCGCGTAGGTTTTGAAAATACAGATAACTTTTACGAAATTTTAGATATCATCAATTGCCACAGCATTGATTTACTAAGTTTGCATGGTCGCACGGTGAAAGATATGTATCACGGAGAAGTGAAGTATAATTTGATTGCTGAAGCGGTCAGGCGGGTTGATTGTCCAGTTCTTGCCAATGGCAATATCAACTCTGCCACAATAGCCAAACAAGTGCTTTCTCAAACGGGCGCGGCGGGTGTGATGGTAGGACGTTGGGCGATTGGGAATCCTTGGATTTTTAATCAAATTCGGCAGGCTTTGCGAGGAGAAGCGATCGCACCCGTTCCTTTAGTAGAGGTACGCAACTATATTGATCGTTTATGGCAAACCCCTAATTTGGAAACTATACCAATGAGTTCACGTGTTGGCTACCTGAAAATGTTCCTCAATTACATTGCGGTCTTGGTTGACGCTGAAGGTGATTTTCTGCGGTTGATGCGAAAGACACAAACCGAGGTTGAGTTGCTTAACTTGTGCGATCGCATCCTCCTTGCCGATAGTAACGAAAACTTAGCCAATTCAACTGACTCAAGCTTATAACTCACCGTTCGCCCATTTGAAATCGAGTTAGAAGAAAGCTGAGCGATTGAATCAGGGTTATACGCTTTAATTCAAATGTACTATCGTCCCATTTTTATGTGATAAACCTACGGTCAGCGAAGCTATCGCATGAGTATATTTCATATCATGTTCGGGTAATTAGTTACGATATAAAGTTTGCAGAGTTGTTATATTCCAAAATATCAGCGTTATTTTTATCGTAAGTGTTCAAGCGAACATGATATCAAACATCTGTATGTTTAAACGTCTAGGTTGAAGGCGATAAACCTACGGTCAGCGAAGCATTGCCAGCCTTGATATGCAATATTGTTTTCAAATAACACTACCCCTATCTAAATACTGTTAGCGAAGTTGTATTTGCCTCCGCGCTCAAGCGCACGTTTGTAAGCAGGTCGTGCATGGATGCGCTCAAGAAATCCCTTAATCTTTGGTCGGTTATCTACCTCAGTAGCATTTGTGGCAAGCATTTCCAAGGGAAAGCTCATTTGAATATCGGCGGCGGTGAATTCCTCACTCACGAACCATGTATTATTGCTGAGTTCGCTTTCGATGTAATCAAAATGAAGCTGAATCTGGGGTGCTATGAATGCGCTCATTGCGTCACTATCTCCTATGCCAAAATTCTCGAAGATAAGCTTGAGTAGCAGTGGTGGCATTGCCGAACCTTCAGCATAGTGCAGCCAATAAGTATAGCGCAGATGTTCTGGTATACTGGGTGCTGGTATTAACCGACCGTTGCCGTAGGTATTCACTAAGTATTCTACAATAGCACCTGACTCGGCAATTGTAAGGTCTGCATCTGTAATTACAGGTGACTTACCGAGTGGATGAACTTGACGCAGCGATGCTGGTGCTAACATCGTTTTTGGATCTCGTTCGTAGTATTTCAGTTCGTACTCAATACCTAATTCTTCAAGTAGCCATAGCACGCGCTGCGATCGCGAGTTGTTGAGATGATGGACAACGATCATAAAATGTTTTCCTAGAAGTAAATTCTTTGTGACTTTTTAATCTCTCGACTAATTTTCAACTAATTTAGCTGATATCCTATCCCTCTGAAGGCTGGAATGTAAGTGATTACAGGGCTTAATCTCCAGTTGTAAATGCCAAATCTATCGGCTACGTGTTCCCCATAGGTCAATGTAAGTGATTACAGGGCTTAATCTCCAGTTGTAAATACTCAAACCCGCAAATTATTAGACTTGTTGCAAAAGTCGAAAAGTTGTGGATATCATTCTGTATCTTGCGGCTTAAGTAGGTCGGTGTGAAAATTTCAATGTATGTCATTGTGAATTAAACGTAAGCTTCGCTATACTGCGTAAACGCGTAGCGTGTCGCTTTGCGACTCAGTGAAATGAAGCAACCGCAACGGTTTTGTCAACTTTACATTCTGTTACATAGTTAGGTTTATTTTCATCGACTTACTTACTGTAGGGTATACAACGCAGTGTACAAAGAATCTCAAGAGATATTTCCTTTCGCTCAACATGAAATTTCAAGCATTTCTGCAAGAAGTCTATTGATGCGATCGCACCGTGAGCTTGCTTTGTTTCTAGAATTGTTTCTTGCATTAACGAACTGAGTATGGGAACAAGACCAGCGATCGCGTCAGCTAAGCGTAGCTTTATCGCATTCCTTACCCTCGGTGCTACCCGTAAATTTCAGCTGCGTCCAAACAACGCCGGGAAACCCACAGATTTTTGGTTAGAACATGGCAGTTTATTGCTAATGCAGGGATACCAAGAAGGTTGGGTACACCAAGTACCGAAAACCTCAAAACTTATAGGTGAGCGTATTAACCTGACTTTTCGCCCCCACGTTAATGGCAAAACTAAAGACTATGATTAAATAGCACTGTTATGCTAATAATTCACCAAATGTCCGCGATACAAAAGCTACTAGAGGAAAAAAACTGGAATATCTCACAGCTTGCTGTAGCCTATGGAAAAGCTGAATCTCCAGGGATTTCCGATGAGGAAGCTATAAAAAAATATGGCTCAATCATGAGAAAAGTAGTAAAAAATCCAGAGGATACCAAACACAAAATCGTTCAGAAGGTGGTAGAAATCCTCGGTGGTAGGCTAGTGGTAAAAATTGATAGAACAGATGAACTACCACTCTAGGTAAATCGTCTAATTTCCAATATTCCACTTCCCCGGTTGTTTCATCTAAATTGTCACAAAAACTATAAACTCATGGTATTCAAAATCGGATTTTTTGTAAACCTTAAGTGTACAATAATGAGTATAAATAGTAAGGATAAGCTGATGATTTCCTTAAAGTATGTAGACAAGCTGAAATGGAGTCCGGAGCTAGGTAAGCGCCTACAGGAATTACGTGGTGATATAAGTATGCGAGCCTTAGCAGAAAAGGTTAGTAGCCTTGGCTTGAACTGTAGTCATCAATATATCTATAAACTAGAAGATGGCAGAGCTGAAGCAGTTAGTACTGATATCATTGTGGCAATATGCAAGGTACTAGGAACCGATTTTAAAGTTCTTTTCCCATCGGCATACTTAGATATTTCTCATCTTTTAGCCCAAGATTGCATCTAAAGTGCCTACTTTTGGTTGTCAAAAAGTAACAAAAACCCCGCCCTGTTGAAGAGGTGCGGGGAAGTAAATCTTATTAATACCTTAATCATGACACATCTACCACTTCCTGAGCGAACCGATAGCCAAAAAGTTGTCGGAGGATTTTACCCTTTACAAAAACAAGAGCTAATTGCTCTAAGACAAGCCAAACTGATTAACAATGTGGCTTACGTTCATTTAGCTCTGCGCTACGAGAATCCATTCTGCGATCGCCCGATTGAAATTGTCGCCAAGGAATTTGCCCTGCGGTGGTTGCTTCCAGAAAGCAGTCTCTACGAAGCACTAGGTAAACTCAGAAAACTAGAAGCCATTATTGTTAAGGCTGGTAAACTGTTAGTTCAATGGGCGCATTCTCAACAAGAGTCTGATTCTGAGAATCCAGAATTGATTACGGAATCCCAGAATGAATTACAAGATGTCATAACAGATTCTGAAATTCCAGAAAATCAGTGCCCGAAACCTTTGCTAGAAAAGGATTTCATCTCCCCTCAGACTATTCAAACTATTCAAACCAACAAGACCAGGGCAGTAAGTGAAAAAAATGCCGAGGAAACTGCACCAACTGATGTCACTCCTAAGTTACCATCACCACAACAAACTCAAACTTCCGCCCAAAAGGATGACTTTCAAATTCCCCAGGATTTACAAGGGAAATTACAACAATTAAATATACCCCTAGATACAAGGGTCAGAACCGCTTTGAGCAACCATGACCTTTCCCAAGCCTATGGAGCATTAGCACACATCGAGCGTACCTGGGAAACTATCAATAATCCACGTAGCATATTCCTATTCCAAATCAGTAGACAACCAGTGGAACCCATGGGAACAAGACTGCCTGTCAAAACCGCAGCAGATTGGCAATGGGACTTGGAATATATCAAACGAATGTACCCAACTACCTGGCAAGAAGCTGCTGCCTATTTTGGGGTAGAGGTATTTCCATGAGCGGACTATTCGATGACCAACCGAATAATCAGTTGATGCCATCTGATACTCTATCAGTCGAAGTCGTTCAACCCGAACAACAAACTCTTGAAGAACAGCGCGAGCCTCTTTCACAAGAGGAACTTCACTTACGCCTACACCTGGAGCGCAAAGTAGAACGGGCATTCTATGAAGCTGGTAAGGCTTTGCAGTCATTGAGGGATAGGCGATTGTACCGTTCTACACATAAGAACTTTGAGGAATACTGCCGTGATAGATTTGGGTTTGAGCGTCGCCATCCTTACAGGTTAATTGACGCTGCGGATGTTGTTGATAACCTTGCTCAAATGTGTCCCAATGGTTTACAAATCTTACCCACCAGTGATACCAATTCGTAATTCGTAATTCGTAATTAAGAAAGTCTTATCTGGTCAGACTTTCAGGGTTTGTATCTGTTTCACTATTTTCGTGAAATGGTATGAGCGCCAAGTTAGACCCCTCACTAAACTAGAACCTGAACAACAGCGAGAAGTTTGGCAACAGGCAGTGACCGCAGCTGGTGGTAAATTACCTTCAGGTCGCATTGTTCAAGATATTGTGCAGCGCATCATAGAACGTACCAGAGCGCCTAATCCTTACCATCTGGGAGAAATATGCTTGATTCAGCCAAAGGATAACCCAGAGTTGCGAGGGAAAAGCGGCTGCTGGGGTGTGATTACTTATGTGGGATAGTACGTTTGTGCTATACAGTGTGGGGATGGTCACTATACAGCAAAAGTCGAGCATTTGAAATCACTGGAATTACTGGAGGAAGATTGCAAATTCATGGAGCAGTTGTGTATGCGACTGCGGCGGTTACATGAAGTGGCTGGACGTGATGAAGCAGTGGATTGGCTGTTGCAGGGTTTGGGGAAGCAAGCCAAGCCATATCTGTCTTCGTTGCAAGCAAAATTGTTGGCGGTAGTGGAACGGGAGTACAAACTTGAACCCAAGCACAATATGTAGATACTCAAGTATCCAAGTATTCGGTAGAGGTATGCAAACAAGCTATATGCCAACCAGCGATCGCCTTTGGCACTGCACAGAGTGTGATAGCACTCGCCTACGCCCAAGCGAGCGCTATAGGGTTAAATCACTAAATTATATTTTTCTTAGTCTAGGAATCCAGTTGAGAAAGTGATCCATACTCCGTTCTGCCAAAGCAGCAATAGTCAGCGAGGGATTTGAGCAGGCTGTTGAACCGGGAATAAATGAACCATCAACAATAAACAAGTTAGGATAACCAAATACCTGCCCGTGAGTATTGCACACTCGTCCAACTGTTGCACCACCAAGTGGGTGTGCCGTAGAACTGTAGTCAGGTGGTGCAGCAAGACTTGTGCTATTGGCTAGATTGAGACGTTGGTAAGTATACTGGAGAGCCTGAGCGTTTTTTTGACTATCGGCTGAGTTGATAGGCCAGAATAAATCTGATGACTGAGTAGCTGTATTGAAGGTAAGATAGCCCTCCGGTTGAGAAATTCCCTGACCAAGAACAGGAATCAGACCTTGTGGTATGAAAGGAAGTGATTGAAATGGCTCAAGCACCACTGGGGCAATAGGGTTGTCGAGATGCTCTACTGCGATTACACCAGGAGTCCCTAGTGTTGGATTAGTCTCACCAGCATTAATCATTACGGTATTTGAATCGGAATTCGTTCCCCAAAACTTCCCTACGTGATTATTAAGGCGGCGCAAAGTACGGTTGGTTTTAGCACGCAGTAATAGTTCAGTAGTGCCAATCGAACCTGCTGCCAAAAATAAATAGCGACAAACAAAAGATTTTTGGAAAAGCACTTCTCCTTGCTCATTAATTTGATTGCAAACAACCCGGTAACGCCCACGGTCTGATTCCCCAATCATCGTGACTACGTGCAAAGGTCGGATTTCAACGTTACCGGTGGCTTCTGCCATACTTAAATAGTTGCGATCTAAGCTGTTTTTCGCCCCGCTATTTGTACCATAGTAAATTTGACCTGCGATAACGGAAGCCACCTTCTGATTGGAAATTTCCTGACGAACAATGTCCCAATCAAAAGCGATATCAATTTTTCGGGTTTGTAAACCTGCTTTGGCTGCTTGTTCTTGGAGAATACGACTGGCTAAGTAGTATTTGGTTTGTAGAATATCGTCTGGGATGGGAGATGCTTTGAGGATGGAACGCACCCGTGGGTAATAAACTCGATCTAGTTCAGAGTATTTTATAGTGCGGGGAAAAACTTTGTAAAATAGTTCCTCAGTTGGCTGATAGGTTATACCACCATAGACAAGCGAAGTACCCCCCACACCTGCACCTCGATAGGCATTGATACCATTACCTCTTTTGACATCGAGAACACCTGTATATACATCAATAGGGATTTCTGGAACTGGTGGGGGTAAAACCGTAGTGGGACTAAGCCAGGTAGAACGACCATCGGGATTATTTGTTGTAGAGAAAGTATTGCCTGCATCAGTAATTTGCCATCGTCGTCCCCGTTCCAAGACAACTGTTTCAATTCCAGCCTGACCAAGCCGCAATGATGCGACTGCACCGCCAAAACCACTACCAATTACTATCGCCTCAACATACTCGTCAACACCACCAGCCCAAGTGCGCACAGTAGATACACCTATGCTGGCTGCTGCCGCCGCCGATGCCTGAAGAAATCGACGACGATTTAGCATTTGGGACATACTTTATCTCCTATTTTTTGCTTGCCATGTTTGCGAGGTTGTAAATCGTAGGTAGGTAGGTAGTTAGTCAGTGAGTTAGCAGTTTTTGGTATTTACAGCTAGGAATTCTTTAATTCGGGCAATTTTTAGTTGATTTACAACAATCATTGATATGAGTATCAGATTAATAGCTAGTAATCAATAATGCTTATTTCAGTAAAAATGTGGAAATTTTTTGTTAAAGAAAAGGTTAAATTTTGACAGGATTTCATTGCAAGTATCTATGGCACTTCCTCTAAGGATATGTGGCTCTTTAGCTGTCCCTCGTTGATGCTAAACAGTATGGATTTTTCTGCGTCATATCGAGTGTACGCTTGATACTGGGCACTTTGAATATAGTGTCTAAGACAGAATACAGGGCTATCACTGACAGTCATCCCTAAATTTTGCAAACTGCTGTTTTCGCATCTTTCAATGGACTTGTTGCGTAATAAAATAAACGGCTGAAAAGCTTACGACATAAGGGTTTTGTCCGTTTTTGCTCTTGAATCGCTGAACGTCTTGATTCACAAGGGTTTTAGCCACTTTTTTAGCTTAATTCGCAACAAGTCTAATGATGAAGACCATGAACTAGAAAAATATATTGGCTACGATTTGGATGGGGAAATTAGAATTGGACGGGGTGCGACAGGTAATTTATTTGTATTTCGTCGAGCGTAGCTTTGATAAAATTGCCCCAATTTTTTCCAACCTTTCCGAAATCCCCCATGCTTCGGTAGTGGTCTATTTTGTTGTATATTGCTTTGAAAAGAGTAGAAACTAAACGCAATATATGAGTAACATGATTCAACAATTACCTGTAAGATTACTTACATTTACAAGTGCAATAATATTTGGTTATTTTCCTATTTATCCAATACTTGCGGTACCTGTATCTCAAAACAATATACCAAGAGCTTCTACTAACCAGACTAAGCTCAAGCTTTATGGAGGTGCGAAAACACGAACTCCAATGGTGCAATGGTATTTGGAAGAATTAGGTATAAAATATGAATATATCTCTTTAAATATCAGTGCTGGAGAAAATCGTAAACCTGAATATTTAGCTATTAATCCAATGGGTAAAGTTCCTGCAATTTCTGATGGAAACTTGAAGCTATGGGAATCTGGAGCAATTTTGTTATATTTATCTGAAAAATATCAAAAAAAAACGGGTTCCATAGAGGAATATCCTCAAGTTACACAGTGGGTATTTTTTGCTAATGCAACTTTATCTCCTGCTTTATTTACTGAAGAGAAGCGTAAAACTGAAATGCCACGTTTATTAACAGTACTCAATCAAATATTACAAAATAAATCATTTTTAGTAGGAAACAATTTGACCGCAGCAGATATTGGAATTGCTTCATATTTATATTATGCAAAAATTCTTGTCCCTGTAAACTACGATCGGTATCCTGCAATTACTGCCTATTTAAATGCAATGGAAGCAAGACCAGCTTTTAAAAATACTCTTGGACAGAGAAACGCCAATACAAAAAACAAAAACCAGTCATAACGGTTAGGTTTTTATTTTTGGGTGTAAGTAGGTCAGTTTTGAAAAATAAAACTATTTTACATAATAGACTTGTTGCATAATAAAATTTGAAACGACTGAAAAGCTTACAGTATAAGGCTTACAACCGTTTATAGCTCTAAATCGCTGAACACCTTGATTCGCAAGGGTTTTAGCCACTTTTTTGGCTTAATTCGCAACAAGTCTAATATAAATCAGGCAAATGGCTGACGAATAGGATATTACAGCATTCTTTACAAAACTCAACTTGGTGCCACTGTCTGAGTCTGATCTCCTGCCAAACTACTTGTAGCTGTCGCCTGCTCTCCCTCAATCTTTACTGGTCCTGTCGCCTCCGGTATCTGATAACCTTCCATCTTTGCAGTTGCCTGTATGTGGTCGTGTAGACCATCCATATGCATTATCTGCTCGGCATCCAGATAAGCTTTCTTACCTATCTTCCAGGTAGTTATACAAATTCGCAATGCTCCCTACGGTAGAGCTAACGCTAACGCAATTAAAAAATCTAGATTTAGTAATGGTTCGGTAGATTCCATCTGTAGCCTAATTTTAGAGAATTGGTATTATCTGTAGGTACGCCATCCTCTTGTATAACGAGTCGCGCCCAACGTTATATTTTTTTTGTAATTCTAATATAGAAATTTTGGAAAAAAATATCATCTTTTTGTCTGTCGTCCGCCGGACAGATACTACTGTCTGCCGTACTGTCTGCCGTACTGTCTGCCGACTGTCTGGTCATGTCTGGTGTACTGTCGGGTCATGTCGGGTGTGTTGTAGGATGATTGTCTGGTTATGTCTGCCGACTGTCTGGTGTGTTGTAGGATGATTGTCTGGTCATGTCTGCCGACTGTCTGGTGTGTTGTCTACCGGATGAGGAGTGAAATTTTCCATACTGTCTGCCGTACTGTCTGGTCAACTCAAAACCATTGTCTGCCTTACTGTCTGGCGGACACTACCGGATAATCACGAATTGTCTGGTGAAGTTATTGCCTATCCTCTAACCTCGACTTTATCCATTTTTCAGAAACCCTTAAATCCGACGCTGAAACCATTGCAAGACAATAGTTTGAGTTTTTGGATTTGAGCGCAAATCTGTGACATAGAAAAAGTATTTGCCAAAAAAACAGGATTTTTGCCGGATAAGGAAGGCTAAGTTCTCAATTTTGGATAAAGTCGAGCTAACTGTCTGGTGCTAAATTCCACAATTTCCTGGGCATTTCTCTATGGTGATTACTAACTTATTTCTCATCTTGCATCAGTGCATCCAACTGAGATAATAGTTTTTCTACCTTTACCTTTTTCTTGGGGTCGTCCCAAACCTGGGATTTTTTCAACCTGCGGAAGGTATCATCAACTTTGTCTTTGATGGATGCTTCTGGTTTGGCGGGTTGTTCAATTTCCTTAATCTTGCGCTTGATTTCATTGAGTGAGAGATTGTAGGCGATCGCATCTTGTAAGAGTTGCTGTCTTGATTCTTCATCTTTAACTTTGGCGATCGCACGAGCTTTGGTGTATTCTAATTTCCCTTGTCGTAGGGCTTCTAACACACAAGAGGGTAAGTTGAGCAGTGGCAAGCGATTTTTAATAAAAGACTCCCAACTCATCCGCCCTAGGGATGCAAAAAGTTCTTCAATTATCTTGGTTTTCTGTTGAGACATAACGTTATGTCTCACTGCGGAATTTTCACTATGGCGATCGCAAACGTTACGCATTTTGTTGAGATGACTTGTTACCTCGTCACGTTGCCATTTAAGCTGCAATCCTAATAAGTCAAGTATTCCCTCTGTTTCTTCGATGGGGTTGAGGTCTTCGCGTTGCAGGTTTTCAACGATTTGCACCTTTGATGTGGTGACATCATTCATTTCGCGGACAACCACGGGGACTTCGGTGAGTCCTGCCAATTGGGCTGCTTTGTAACGACGCTCTCCTGCGACTAATTCATAATTACCCCCAGTTAACGGACGCACTAACAGAGGTTCGATAACACCTAAGTCTTGAATTGAGCGTGATAGTTCTTCGAGTTTATTGAGGTCGAAATAGCGGCGGGGTTGGGAGGGTGGTAGTTTAATTAGGGCGATCGCTATGCTTATTGGTGGATTTTGAGCAGTTTCGCTTTCTTTGATATAGGCGTTTTCTCCCAGTAATGCGGCTACGCCTTGGAGTTTACTGGAATAAGGTTGTTCTTTTTTTGTAGTTTTGGTCGTAGTGGGTTTAATCACGATAGTTTTTCTAAGCTAGAAGCAATTTTTTTGAGAACACTAACTGCGGAATTTTTGGAATTATATAGCGCTAATGGTAAACGAGCCTCGCTGGCATCTGCAAAGGCTATGGTCTTGGGTATAGGGTCAAAAACTGTAGCTAGTGGTGATAGTTGTTCTTTAATTGCCTGATTAGTCCTACTCTCTTGGGCAGTACGAGCATCATACATGGTGGGAATAAACCCGGCGATCGCCAAAGTTGGATTTGCACCTTTACGTAATGCAGCGACTGTTTTGAGCAATAAATCAGTTCCTTGGAATGATTTAAACTGACACTGAATGGGTACAAGGACATGGGTAGCGGCAACAAGGCTGATAACACTCAAAATACCGAGAGATGGGGGGCAGTCGATGAGAATATAATCGTATTTGTCGAGTACGGGGGCGATGGCGTTTTTTAGTCGCATTTCGCGCATTAGAGCTGCAACAAGTTCCAGTTCGGCAGCACTAAGATTGATGTTGGCTGGTACAATTGCCATCCCATGAATGAGTTCAGGATGGACGGGCAAATCTTCTTCTCCCACCACAGCTTCGTAAACAGTTTTGGTGAGATTTTCGCTTTCCAAACCCATAAAAGTGGTCAAACTGGCTTGGGGGTCTAGGTCAAGGAGTAGAACACGGTTTTTCTTTTTTTGGGCGAGGTGGTAGCCTAAGTTCATGGTTAAACTGGTTTTGCCTACACCACCGCTTTGATTGAATAGGGCAATAACGCGGGTTTTGCTCACGGGTTATATATTACGCTTGTCAAAATTGCTGGTAATAGAGCCAAATTCTAGCGCTTGATATGCTGGAATACAACCGGGTAAGGTAGAAAATTATATTTTCACTGAGCTTGATGTGTTGATGGAGAGTATCGAGTGACTCCATTTGCTCCTCATCGAGGTATGCTGGCTCTTTTTTTCCTGTGTGGCTTGAATTCCTAAAGATTTAATTCGCCCATACTTGTGTACTTTTTAATACAATACTTTTTAAATTTCTTCTGGTGTGTATGCAGTTGAAGCGGTGAAGCTCTGGTTACTTATGGTAATTTTTTCTAGCATTTATACATAAGAGAACTCCACAAAAAAGATGATCCAGTGGTTATGCTGGTTTAGCAAAAACTTCCACAAACCATTTTCTGAGATTGGGAAGACGATAAATCTGTTTTTCGACTTCCGCCATCGCTTTGTTTGTCAGCTTAACCCCAGTAGAATAGACTTTTTCAACTAGAGTCACCACTGGATTTTGTCCTTTAAAGGTAAGGGTTTTAGCGAAATTCAGTACCGCTTCAACAGTGTCAACTAAACTACCATTCCAATGCTGCTCTAACCAGCCAAAACAACGCTCCACTGGATTATATTTGCTATGATAAGGGGGATAATAAGCAAGTTGCAATGACAGTTTAGACGATGTAGCAAAGTCAATAATGCGCTTCATGAATTGGGTACGACGGGAATGATTTTCTGGTCCATTATCTTGATTAATTACCAGTTTTTGAATGTGAGTAAATCGATGTTTAATGCTTTGCCACCAGCTTTCAACTATGTCAACAATACAATCAGCAGTCAATTTTGAAGAAACGAAAAATAGAAATAATTCGTTGTATTCAGGTAAAAAAATTCCGTAGGGAATAAGGGTTGTTTCTGGAGCAAAATCATGGTCTAGGGAGATAGTCGGTACGCGAGTTTTTCCACCTCTGTCAAATTCTCCAACTTTAACTGCCACCTTCGCATCAATGGAGATTCGCAGAGTATGAGGATCATTATCAGCTTCAGTATTGATTTGCTCGACTTGTTCAAAAATGGCTTCTGTTTCTGGAATCTTCTTGGTAGGCTTAGTTTTAAGAACTCGTTTTAAGGTATAACCCAAATCATTCAATCGTCGTCGAATTGTCTCTGATGAAGGTAGTTCTTCGTCACTATAACCACATTGTTCAATTAGCTGACGACGTACTTCACTTGCAGTCATGCGTGTATATAAACGGATACTTTTAAAGCTGGGGTCAGTTTGGCTTTGTGGGTCTACTAAAGATTTAATATCCGACAACAAGTTTGGTAATTTTGTTTCCACCCGCCTACGTCCACTACGCTCGAAACCATCAATAAAAGGCTGACCACTCTCTAACTCCTGCATCCCTTTACGGATAGTGCGTCTATTCCACCCCAATTCACGTTCTACTAAAGTCTGTCCACCTATTCCCAACCCTTTGACCACTTCTGCCATGAATTGTCGTCGGTCGCTTCCCTTGAGTTTTTTCGCTGTTTTGATGTAAAGAGATTTTAGATTTTCGGTGAGTTGAATGATAGATTTTGGAGACATGAGGTAGGCTGCACACTGAAATTATCTTTCTCTCATCATAGGATCAATCATTCTGTGGAGGTCTCTAAGAGACTTCTTGCAAAGGTCGAAAAGTTGTGGATATCATTCTGTATCTTGCGGCTTACTGGAGGGTCTGTAATGCAGTGTAGCAATGAATCTCACGAGATATTTCCCTTCGCTCAACATGATATTTCAAGCATTTTCGCAAGAAGTCTAATATGGATTGTGTCCACAAAGAAATAAATTGAAATCCTACAGGAAAACGATTTTTTCGTGGAAGAGTTAGCATGTTTTCTACGTAATTTTATTTAATGTGTATTTTTTTAGACGTGTAAGATGGATACAGATTTTGTAAACTCAGTTTAATGAAGTTTGAGAAAAATAAGCTTGGGTTGATTGTAACTACTCCGTCAAGGTCGAAAATTACTCAAGATATTTACCTCCTGAAATATTTTGCAAGTGAAAATTGCTATTCCTTGTATAGGACTCCTATTTGATTTCTGAACAACCAAGCTGGTTATAAGCTTGCTATATAAAGGTTTGTTTCTCAGTGTACTTAGTAAGATTCAAGTAGGATTCCTATATCTACATTTGTGTTTACATTGGAGCATACAGTTTTGGAAGAAACACAATTATATAGTGCTACAAATTCTATTATATTGTTGCTCTAAAAAAGTCGTGATGTCGAAAATAAATGCTTCCTTTAAAATCGTATTTAAATTTGTATTTACATTTGTATCCACATTTGTGTATACATATTTTTTATACTTATTCGCTACTACTAGAAATTTATATACGACAGTACAACTTATTCGCCAAAGCATACCAGGCAAGGCTTGCAAGGCACAAAACTAACTTTATTACTCGATTTCAAGATTGTTCTTTATTCTTTGTTCGCAATTTTTAAATAGCATTTAAACTTGAGTTATCATATTTATATGTCGCTGAGATTTAAGTAATGGTAACATAAGGAATGAAAACCTATTATGAATTCCGATCTGCTTGTCGCTCGAAATTATCTATGCATTTTGGGAGCATCTATCAATATTTTTTTCAAAGGAAAAATCACTATATAGAAGAGCCCAGAAGCAACTGCAATCACTTCCGGGCTAAATCTTCATCTGCGATCGCTAACGGCAATCAGCATCGCAGAAATAGTTTGTCTAATTTCAACAATATCCCCACAAAACGGAGGTCAAAAACTGGAAATGAAATTACAGTCTCGTGCTTTGAATTACAAAACCCAAATTTTCACCCACGTTAAGGAGAATCATAAATCTATGATATCAAAAAAATCGCAAGATATTATTCCCGATAAGCTGAAGCGCTTTGATGCTGCTTATTCAATTATGGCAAGGCTAGCAGCTTTTTCTGTTGCATGTCTCGGTACCTGGATGTGTGCCAGTGGAAACCCCTCCAATGCCGCTTTTCTTTTAGGGATTGCCGATATTTTCTTGAAAGCTGCTCAAACTCAAACTCTTGCCCCAGACCAGAAGAAGGATGCTCCCGCACAACCTGAAGATAAAGATTAATGGCTTAGGCTGATGGGGGTGCGATCGCTCATGACATACCGATAGGCGATCGCTTTCCTGCATTTCATTGTAGATGAGGCGATATTGATGTATGGATGGGGTGCGTAGTTGGGAGGGCGATCGCTTTCCTATATTTCCTTGTAGATGAGGCAACATTGATGCGTGGGGTGTGTAGTTGGAAGGGCGATCGCTTTCCTGCATTTTAGGGGTAAAGACAAGATACGCGCAAAATTTATCACGATGTAAAGT
The DNA here is from genome assembly GCF_000734895.2 of Calothrix sp. 336/3. Taxonomy (GTDB): domain Bacteria; phylum Cyanobacteriota; class Cyanobacteriia; order Cyanobacteriales; family Nostocaceae; genus 336-3. The sequence continues at coordinate 43,585 of NZ_CP011383.1, forward strand.
TGTGTAAAGTAGCCATGTATTGATGTCTTTCAAACATTCAAACATTGCCTAAATTGAGTCAATTTAGGCAATGTATAATGAAGAGAGAAACAGACAATAAAGCTTTCAGCCATTCTTTCCCAACTACCCCAACTTCCCTTTTCGGCAAAGATGATTTCTCACCCTCATCCCCCTGTAAAAGTAGCGTCAAAGCGAGAGCGGGAATATTTGCGTCCAAAGGAAGTTGAGGCGATGATCAAAGGGGCGCATTCATTCGGAAGGCATGGAGTTCGAGATGCAGCGATTATTTTACTCATGTTTCGGCATGGGTTTCGCACGGCAGAGTTAGTTTCTCTGAAATGGTCACAAATTGATTTGAACGACGGCTATATCGAGATAAGAAGAGTAAAACATGGGCATGATAGCACTCATCCCCTACGCGCCCCTGAATTGAGGGCATTACGTCAAATTAAACGAGATTATCCTGAAACCCAGTATGTGTTTGTCTCCGAGCGCAAAGCTCCCCTGTCCACCCGAACTATCCGTCACATTATAGCCAGAGCCGATTAGTAACAAGTTAAGGAAAAGCAGGAATTGTCAAGGGTAAAGGAAAAGGCGATAAGTCAAGGGTTTGAGGCTCTTTTCGTATTGTCTTAACAACATCAAGGTTTTTGTTCTCTGGAGCAGCAAAAAATAAAACTGGATCGGTTGCTCGACCCTTGTTATAAGCATGATTAAAATGGTAAAGCCCACGAAAAATCATCTCTAAAGAAATGCGTTCAAACGGGAGGGCTATTTCATCAGCAACAGCATCTGCAAGGTCGATTAAAACTGCATAAAATAACCAAGTTGCCCAAACTTGAAGCTTGACACCATTGACAGAACCTGTCCAGAGATAACTTAACCCCAGCAAGCGTTTGGCAGTATTAAATGCCTCTTCGATTCTCCATCGTTTCGCATAAAGATCGGCAACGACATAAGGTGGAAGAATTTGAGGATCTAAAACTGAAGTAACATAGGCATACCAAGTCTTGCCTTGCTTGACTTCAATGAGACGTAAACGTAATATTTTTTGGTGTTTATCCTCTGTGTTGAAGGAAATTATCCGGTCTCGAAGTGTGTAGTCGTAGCTGAAAATTCGCTCAACATCAAATACTGCATTTGATTTGATGCGAGTAATAAAATCAACCTGTTTGGCAATCAAGCGCAAGAAAAAACCAAAATCATAAAAGCCACGGTCGAGAACTAGCAAGGTTTTAGCACTAGCAATATTAATTAAACATCGAGAAAATTAGTATCATGTGCTAAGGGATTAGTATGAAACCAAACTTGTACGGGTAATCGTGTTAACAAATCAATCACTGTACATATTTTGCCGGCTAACTTACTTGTGGAACATCTTTTAAACTATCATTTACGAAATAAAGCTTCGAGTGTTGACCCCGTCCGCAATCCATATATTCACAAAATGCTTCTTGGCATATTTGACTGCTGCTGGTAGGGTTCGTTTTTCGCGAAGAAGCCAACGCGATTTCAACAATGGTAACAAATCGTGAAACACTCGTTCAAATAGTTCTGCTGGAAAACTGAGAAACCTCTGTGACAACCCCTGCTGTGATACTTTAACAGCTTTACCCCATAACAATTCCTCCTGCTCCAACATTCGAGTTAGTTCATGTACTGATGCTACTTGCCGCCAAATCACAGTTAACATCGCTGCAACCATTAATGACAGATTAAGTATACGGTCGCGTAATCCAAGGCTTCGATAATAGGCACTTTGAGCGTATATTGCTGGACTCAGCAAATTTTTTAAGTGTTCGCTTATTGCTTCATTATCCGCAAGTGGGGTGTTTCGACGACGAACATGGTCAGGGTTTCTCGGTTTTTTGGTTGGCATGATTTTGAACCAAAAGATGCACTATTACTAGTTTCTCAGCTTTTTGAGTCCCTCTATACTGCTCTTGACAAAACCTCAAAAACCTTAACTTGTCACGAATCGCCAGAGCCGGAGAATTAGCCGGACTTAATGAATCTGTTCATCCCCATCAACTGCGTCATGCTTGTGGCTATTATCTTGCTTCACAAGGACATGATACTAGGGCGATTCAGGACTACTTAGGACATAAGAACATTCACCATACAGTCCGCTACACGCAAATGTCCCCCCAAAGATTTGAATCTTTTTGGACAGATTGAGTTGAGGGAGCGATAACAATGCTCCTGTAAACTGAAAATAACCATCTTTTCTCTCACTCGTGGCATCAATTGAACGCACAGCTTATCCCAGATTCAAACGGTACTATACCGCCAATGAACTCGATAAAATTTACACTCCCACTAGGATAGAGATAGCATTTGCCTTAAAAGTTACGACTGGGGAAGAGAACTATTTTAATCTGCTAGTTTTACTCAAAGTATTTCAGAGATTAGGCTATTTCCCCAAAATAGCGGACATCCCTCTCACTATTATCAACCATATTCGGACGGCATTGGATCTTCGAGAAGATAAGAGTTTTAGCTATCAATATCCACCAACTTTATCCCGTCACAAAAAAGTGATTCGCTCTTATCTCCAGGTGATTCCTTTTAATCAAAAAGGCAAGGCTCTAATCACAGCAGTTATCACTGAATCGGCATTAAGGATGGATAATCCAGCCGATTTAATCAATGTAGCCATTGAGGAGGTTGTCAAAGAACGCTATGAACTACCTGGTTTTAATACCTTAGACCGTTTAGTTAATCATCTCAGAAAAGAAGTAAACCAAAAAATTTCAAGGGGCGACAATCGCCTCTAAACCCCGCCAGATAAAGGTTTAGGAGGCACATAACCCTTGATCCCAGGTAATTAGTCAACTTAAACCTGAATATATCCAGCGATTAAAAGATTTATTAGATAATTACGCAGCAGTTGAACGCAGTCCTTATAATGACCTAAAAAAACTTCCTCAAAAATCAAGTCGAAATCATCTTAATGATTTAATTGCCCATTTAACTTGGTTAGAAACACTGGGAGAAATCGCTCCTTATCTTCAAGGACTAACTAGGGCGAAAATTAAACATTTTACCTCGGAAGCTAAAGCTCTTACTGCTTCCGAGATGAAGAATATTACTCTGAATAAGCAATTAACATTACTTCTTTGTCTCATCTATTCCGCTCAAGTACAGACTCGTGATTACCTAGTAGAAATGTTCCTCAAACAGATGAAAAAAATCCATAATCTAGCTATTGAGGAATTAGACTCTATCAGAAAAAGACAGCAGATAACCACAGAAAAACTAGTATCTGTCCTCACCGATGTTCTAGTAGTTTTCAATGAAGATGCCCCCGATTCAAAACCATTAGAGCAATTGCAAAATATCTTCAATAAAACGGGAGGAGTTGAACAACTATTAACTGAGTGTGAAGAAATTAATGCTTATCAAGGCAATAATTACTTTCCTTTATTATGGCGATTTTATAAAAGTCATCGTAGTGCTTTCTTTCGGGTATTTAAATTTCTCAAGATAGAATCTACCAGTAGTGACGATAAATTGGTTAAAGCCGTGGAAATTTTACTTTCTAATTCTCATCGAAGGGGGGAGTGGATAGGAACGGAAGTTGACTTATCTTTTATTTCACAGCAATGGCAAAAGCTAGTGCTAGTTCAGTCTAAAGATGTCACCAAAGTGATGCGTCGCCATTTCGAGATTTGTATTTTTTCTTATGTAGCTGCTGAACTAAAGTCAGGGGATATTTGCGTCTTTAACAGTGAGGCTTATGCTGACTATCGAGAACAGTTACTTTCTTGGAAGGACTGTCAGCCATTAGTTGAAGCATACTGTCAACAATTAGGCTTTCCTACTCAGGCTGAAGATTTTGTCGAGAATCTAAAAAATTCATTAACCCAAACAGCATCGGAAATTGATCAAGGCTATCCCAACAATACATCTGTTGTTATTAGCGACCAAGGAGAACCTGTTTTAAAACGTCCATTAGCTAATCGTGAGAGTGCTTCTCTCAAAAACTTAGAGGCTGTAATTTCTGAAAGAATGCCAGAGCGTAACTTAATTGATATTCTCACAGATGTGGACTATTGGACAAATTTTACCCGACATTTTGGTCCAGTGAGTGGTTCTGATTCAAAATTAGAACGGTCTACAGAACGCTATTTGTTAACTACTTTTACTTATGGATGCAATTTAGGAGCGGCGCAAGCGGCGCGTCACATGAGAGGCGTTGTTACGTCAAGAATGCTCACTTTTGTTAACCAGAGACATATCAGTTTAAAAGGACTTAATGCTGCCCTAGTAGATATTATCAACCGTTACAATGTGATGCCTTTAACTAAGTTCTGGGGAGACGGCACGACAGCTGCTGCTGATGGAACTAAATATGACTTATACGAGCAAAATTTACTTTCGGAATATCATATTCGCTATGGTGGTTATGGTGGAATTGCTTATCATCATGTTGCTGATAGTTATATAGCCCTATTTAGCCATTTTATTCCTTGTGGAACTTGGGAGGCTGTATATATTATTGAAGGACTTCTCAAGAACAAATCGGACATTCAACCGTCGATTATTCATGCTGATACTCAAGGACAGTCTACTCCTGTCTTTGCTTTATCTTATTTGTTAGGTATTCAACTTATGCCTCGCATTAGAAATTGGCAAGATTTGGTTTTCTATCGTCCTGATAAGGAGACAGTTTATCAGCATATTGATTCTCTATTTAAAGGGGTAATTAATTGGGAACTTATCAAAACTCATTGGTCAGATTTATTGCGAGTGGTTCTTTCTATTAAATCAGGCAAAATTTCTTCAGATATGTTGTTACGAAAGTTAGGAAACTATAGTCGGAAGAATAAACTTTATCAAGCGTTTCGAGAGTTAGGCAGAGTTATTAGGACTGTTTTTTTATTACAGTTCATCTCTGACCAAAAGTTACGTCAACAAATTACAGCAATGACTAATAAAGTAGAAGCTTATAATGGCTTTTCTAAATGGTTTTGTTTTGGAGGAGAAGGGGTGATTGCTAGTAATGACCCTGAACAGCAAGAGAAGACGATTAAGTACGGTGATTTAGTAGCTAATGCTGTTATTTTCCATAATGTGGTTGATTTAACTGAGGTTTTGCTTCAGCTTAGAAAAGAAGGTTTTTTCTGGGAGCGAGAAGATTTAGCGGCTTTGAGTCCTTATTTAACCAGTCACATCAAGCGTTTTGGTGATTATCTGATTGATCTCGATGCGATTCCACCAGCACTAGAGGAAAAGTTAAATTTAGGCTTTTGAGTAAATTTGTTGCAAAACTTTACGTCGTGATAAATTTTGCGCGTATCTTGTCTTTACCCCCAAGAATGTCGATAATCATCTGATTAATACAAATACTATAAACGGTAAAAACTGTTTGTATAGTTTAAAGGATTTATACCGTTAACGCCATGACAGCTAAGATTATTGCAATCGTGAACCAAAAAGGTGGTTCTGGGAAGACAACGACGACGATGCAGCTTGCTGGTGCGATCGCACGACGTGGTAACAAAGTGCTTGTTGTTGATGCCGATCCGCAAGGAACAGCCACCCGTTGGGCTGCATCTGCTGATGACGAAATTCCTTTTCCTGCTTCCGTTGTTGGGTTGAGTGCAGCTAACGCAAAAGTTCATAGAGAAGTCAAAAAGTTTGTTGATGATTATGACTTCATTCTTATCGATTGTCCTCCTGCGGCAGATTCTCCTGTGCCTCAATCCGCCCTGCTAATTTCAGATGTTGCTTTAGTACCAATTATTCCCTCGCCGCTTGATATGTGGGCGGCTGTTGGTATTAAGCAGGTGATCCAAAACGTTGCTGATTTTAATGACACGTTGCAATCTAGGCTTGTGCTAAACCAGTGCCAACCTAAAACAACTTTGGCGCAGGAATGTTTACAAGTGCTACCAGAGTTTGAAATTCCCCTTGCTAAAACACAAATTCAGCATCGGCAGGTTTATCGACAGTCTGCTGTTTTCGGTCAGACGGTTCATAATTTGGGCAACAAGGCGACAGCTGCGATATCGGAAGTTGAAAATTTGGCGGATGAGGTGCTGGAAATTTTAGGAATTGCGACGAAGAAGAAAAAAAAGAAAAATAGTTAAAACCATTTATATAGTTTATTCTGTTTGTACCGTTTTAATTATTTTCAAGTATAGGGCACCTCATATTTATTCAGCAAAATGCTGTTACCCCGCACATGATGTGTGTCCTGTCTGATTGATTTTCCATGGGACGGTTTTAAACCTTCGCCTTTGGCGGAACAGTTTCAGCGACTCCCTTGAGCCTGCTAAAGCATGAGTTATGAGGATTACAGCAAAGTCAGGAATGACGATTTTGGAGTTATTTAGAGGTTCCCTATAGATATTTTGCGTTGAAAAAACTATCAAAACAGTATATATAGTTTTAACAGTATGTTGAGATTATTTTTTCTTAAAACCAGCTTCTGTGCCACGAATTCGTATCTTTCGCCCCTTGTGGTTTAGGGGTGCGGAGAGAATCCCCGCGTTGTCTGGGAAGTCCAAAATACGTGATTAGCAGGCATCGGTTCAGGTGATACCCCGCGCCTGTAACCATCTTGAAAATAGGTGACTGGCACACGCGATGCGTGGGAAATAGGTGATTCCCACGCACGGATCGTTTGTGAAGGGTTAGTCCCCACTTAGCCAGGAGGGGTAATCGGGCATAGCGGGTGGTGGAGGCGGCATGGGCATGGTGTTCTCGGTATTGAGCTTGTGCATAACCTCGGCAATGCCTAACCGTTCCCAATCATCTTCCCTCCAAGGTTCCAGGCGTTGCCAGTCGGGTGGGGCAGGGTGAATATCCACGGTCGCGGCTGGTTGCAGCAGCGGATGGAGTTTGTCCCACGGGATGTAGTCCTTGTAATTGATGCTTGTTTGATAAAATCCGGTTAGCCCTTGGTTGGTTGGCGGATGCACCGGAGGGATGTTGATAAACTCGCTCGCCATGACCACGGGGGTTTGTTGGATGCTTTGACTGCCGCCCGTGCGATCGCTCCAGGTAATTAAACCCCCAACACCACGGCTAAACGAACTGGTCGCTTGCTGACGCTTCACTTCGGCATCTCCCATTTGGGCACAAGCCCATTGTGCGCTGGGGGCATCCGACATTTTTAAAAATGCTTTGTGACGAATTTGTCCCAAGATGCTGTCCGAGACCTCTTTGCCATAACGGTTGTACATCCCTTGGATGCTCTGGAAAGCCGCAATCAGACAAATCCCCTTGCTGCGCCCCTTGGTAGCAATTTCTTGTAAGGCTTCTACGTGGATACTCTGAAGTTCGTCGAGAAACAGGAAGGTGCGCGGTTCAGGGTAGTCTGTCTCTTTGAGTAGTGATTGGCTCATTCTGGTCAGAATCAGACGATTCAAGGCATTCATGGCTGGTCTAGCTTCTTCATCCTCGCCTAAGAGCCATATTTGCCCGCCATTCAGCCATTCACGAACGCTGGCACTGCGCGGTGCGTGTTCCCACAGCGCCGCAATGGGCAGGTAGCGATATATCTCCGCACAGACGCTGGCTAAAATGTTTGCAGATGTTTTTTCGCTGCCCAACGAATTTAGGTAGAACGCCGTTTGCGGATCGCTCGTCAGTAGTGCGCTCAATATCTTCTCGCTACCGAAGGCACGGACAATATCCGCCAGCCGCCATTGTCCTGGAGCATTGATGATAAACAGCAAGGTTACTCCGGTGAGGATATTGATAGCGGCATCTCGGAAAAACCTATCTCCCCGTTCCGCGCTTTTCGGTTCGGGAATCAGGATATCGGCGAACGCTTGGGCGTGGGTTGGGGTGACAAAATCTTTTGCCATGTCATAGCGGCAAGCGCCGTGCTGGAAGGCATTAAAATTCAGCACTTCTCCTTGTATTCCGTCAATGCCGAGGATTTCTCCCTGGGCGTTATGTTTCGGGTCAAACACCACGGCACGGAAGATACTGTCCGGGGTGATGAGCGGCAGACAGGCTTGCATAATGAGCTTGAGCGTGATGGACTTTCCTGAACCGGAGGAACCACACGCTACTAAGTGTGTGGTAAGTTCTTGCACGGGAATATCCACGTTACCGAGGAGAAAAGTTTGTTCTGAGGCGCGGGCATCTGCTCCCAGACGTTTGCGGTACGCATAACGGGCTTTTTTGCTGGGGGTGAGCTTACTACCCCGGATGTGGATATCATTCTCGGCAGTGGATTGCAGCCAACGATTGAAAAACTCATTGGGCACGGTCAGGGCGAATAAGAACCCAAGACCAGGGCTAATCAGGTAGATGATCGTCAGCAGGATAAACCCACTGAGCAGCAATCCCCAGTAATGGGGCTGTTTGGCTTTGTGATGGCGAAACACCAGCACCAGCGTTTGCCATGCGGTTAGTCCATACCATCCGCCCAGATAAAACGGATGGGTGGAATAGAGAGCTTTGCAAAAATGTACCAACCACTGCCCATCAGCGGAAGCGGTTTGCATATGGGCAGGGGTTTGCGCGTTCATCCCTAAAATTACCAGCCATACGACAAACAAACCAATGGTGCGTCCCTTTGCTACGGGCTTCCATGCAAAGTAGAAGCACGCTACCACCAACACACCGCCGCAGAAATACAGCAGCAGGCCACTTTGATCCAGAAAACGGAAAAAACTGTGGGCGGACACCAGGTTCATCCAGAGCAGGGCAAACAGCCCCCACACACCTATCACCGCCCACGATACTAAAACATTTGTCCAAAAATTTTCAAAACGATGTTCCCATTCGGAAATAGGGTCTATCCATCGTTCCAGTAACTCTTCAAACAGCCGCTCCAGGCTGGAAAAAAATTTCATGATTCCCCTTAAACAACAACCAGTTGTAGCGAGCAGAGGAGAAAAGGCGAAAACGGTATTGCCTACCTGGCAATGTGTATCGATGTCCGGCATACAATCGACACTATCTAATATCTCGCCTGCTCTATGACCATTGTAGAATTGGTATAAAAGAGCCTTGCTCTTTTTATTGGTTGTCGTTTACAAAAATTTATCCCCCATCATGGATGCCGTGATTGTTTACAATCCCAAGGGTGGTGTTGGAAAATCGATGGTGTGCAGTACTGTGTACCAGTATCTGCTTGACCATAATACGCCCTTTATTGCTTTTGATACGGATCGCAATAACCCGGACTGCTATCGTCGCTATAAAGACCTTTTACCCGTAAAGTTGGCTATTTTCAGTGAAGCCAATAAATACGAGGATGCAGCGAATTCTCTCTTTAATGAGGCTATGAATAACCTTGTGGTGGTAAATATGCCCGCCCAGGTACACCAGCCTTTTAAAGACTGGTTGGAGAAAAACGAAATTTTAGAGATTGCGCCGGAGGTAGGGGTACGTTTCCATTTGTGGTTCGTCACTGATTCCGGTTTCGATAGTTTAAACCTGCTGCAAAAAACTCTGGAACTGTACCAGGACAAGATGCGCTACACCATCGTTCGCAATTTTGGACGTTCCGAAGAATTTGATGCTTTCGAGCAGCATGAAGCCATTCAAAAACTGCTCAAAACTCTGCAAGCCACCGTGATTGATTTTCCGGTGTTGAATGGGTCAATGGTGCGTCACCGCTTGGATAGCGAATCTCTCAGCTATGGCGTAGCCCTCGCTCGTGAAGACTTCGGCATCATTGAGAAGCAGCGCATCCGCAAGTTTTTGCGGGAATCTTATGCCGCCTTCGCAAAAACGGAGGTGTTCGCCCATGTCAACTAGCCGCACCAGTCAAGACTTACTCGACCGGGTGCTGGTAGGGCGGGATGATACTACCAAAGCCCGTGTTCTCGATTTGGTACTGCGCCTGGGTATCAGCCCTCAGGATGAACTGTTCATCATTATGATTGCCCTAAACCATCTGCAACTCCTCATTGAGGATGCTCCCCAGGACTGGCAGACGTTGTTTGTAGATTTTCAACAGGAGCTTGAGGAATGGAGTCAGATCAATCTGGATACGCTGGACGCAATTATTCGCAAGTCCGAGCAGGAGATGCTGCTGGCGCAAACCGCGCAGCAGCTCGTGAGCGCCTTGACCACCTCAACGGCGTGTTGGACAGAACTCAGCACCTTGTTGAGCAAATCACCCCTGCTGTCCAGAGTCTCGAATCAAACCTCACAGCTACAAGAACTCTCGGCCCAATTACAGAGCATACAAACCACCCAGAAGCAGCAGGGCGAGCGGCTGAACAAGCTCCTCGCCACGACCACGAAATCGACCGTTAACCGATTGCATCTGCCGCCGTGGCTGATCATCTTATTGACGCTACTCACCCTGAGCAGCATCTTGAATTACCTACTGTTACAAGCCATCAACGGTGCGATCGCCAAAGGAGGGTAGGGGGATAACCGTAAGGGTGATATCTGTGGGCATCGGTCTTAAACTTTCTCACCCAAAAGATAGATTTTTGTGCCGGACAAGACGAAAAAGCCCATTTTCTCGTTGATTAGCGGCTTTGTCATATTGCAGCGCTCTCCGGGAAGGAATATAAAGGATATAGGTTGTTGCGTAAAAGGAAGTAAACTATTTGTCAAGATTTCCGGATACAAAGAACGTATTTTCACTAAAACCTCTATAATCGAAGTAAACAAACAATCGAATTACTAAGGTGAATCTGTTCAAAATTGAAAACAATACTGAACGGAACGGGGGATAGTATAGAAAATTTCGCGGTGAATTCCGCCTTATGCGGATAAAGAAGCTTTCATCTTGAACCGAGCGAGATAGTCTATAAACGCACGTTGAAATATATATAATCTCGTGCAAGCTATCTCGTTGCTATTGCCTCGTAACCCAGGAAAGCAAGCAAATATGTTGTCAAATGCTAATCAATATTTCAAAAAGTTCGCTGTCTTGTGTGGCTGAAATTTTTGAAGATTGGCGTTGACGGCAACATGAAAAATTGTTGCCCTAAACTCAAGAATGTATTGCCTTTTCAATCAAGGGTGACCTGTGGGCTGCGTCTCTTGTCGTGCCTATTTTAGTCCGGTAAAATCTGTGCTGCAAGCCAGCCTCGCCACACGGGTTAACCTGATACGTAAGGACAATACTTCTGGAATGTCGAATTTGAGAATTCTGAAGAATCGTATAACTATCTACCATCCGAGGGGGATTATTCATGTTTCATCCCTTCCGAACCATTGCCCGTTTTATTACTCTCACTTTCATCATCGCACTGCTGTTATACTCCCACCATGCCGCTTTTAAAGCTGGAATGGCAGCAGGGGAAAATCCCATGACAAATACCCTGGCCCAGTTCATGGGGCTTGGGTCATCATCTTCTTGCGCGTCGCCGCTTAAAGAAAAGAAGTTCTACTTCTTTTGAGGAAGAACATCCATCTTTAAGTAAAAACGCATAAAAAAACATCGCACGTCAAGAATAAAGTGCTACATTAATAAAAGACATGAGAGATATAGACAGCAATTTTGCTGCTGCCCTCACAGAGACAAACTCTTGCCGAAGAGAGTTTATCTATTTCCGAAAAACACATCAAAAATGACCCCAAAGGGAGCCAAGTATTTAGCGGTTCTGGTTGTTGTTTACAGGGGTACACTCCCCTCCCTATTATTATGCCTCATAATCCGAGAAAATGGGGGAAAATTTTCTAAAACTGTAAAATTAGTTACAGTTTCCCATATTCTGCCGTTTGGAGGCATTTTCTCAAGAAAACCGCCAATAAAACTCCCGCAATACCTCACATCTAATTATTCTTCCGGGAGAATGAATTCATGCGCTACCATCTGAAAATTTCACGCGGCTACCAGCGCGATCTTGAACGCCTCAAACGAAAAAGGCATGACCTGAACCGCCTGCTCAAGACGCTGACAATGTTGCGTCACGGCGAATCATTGCCCGCATCGTACCGTCCACATCGCTTACGTCATGCAAGCTATGCGGGATTTTATGAGTGTCACCTAGCCTTCGACTGGCTCCTGGTATGAAGCTATGAAGATATTGACTATATCCACCTTATTCGTACTGGCTCGCATCAAGAGCTATTCGGCTAATAGAGAATAACGGCACGCTGCGGCTCGGTATCGTGTCAGTCAAGAATGTTCTTTATTTGATAAATAAATAAACAAACGTTTGTTTATTATTTGCATCGCTTTGATTTGTAAATATTTTTCATAAGAAATGACTGTCTAATATTTGGCTGCGCCAGATAGCAATTTTTGAAGTCGTAAACAGCAAAAGATTTGACCTGAATTATATCGCAAGGAGAAAGACATATGACAGACATCGCATCAAAGGTTTTGTACGCTGCGGATATCGTATTGGTAATTGATACAACTGCGTCTATGGGGCCGTTTATTGAAGACACGAAAAAACTGGCGATGGGGTTTCACGAGAGAATTTCTAGAGAAATGCGTGCAAAAGGCAAAACAGTGGATCAGTTGCGGGTGCGATTGATTGTGTTTCGAGATTATTACGACAAGGAAGAGAACGCTATCGTGGCTACGCCCTTCTGGAAAATGCCGGAAGAGGAAGGAAAACTGGTCGAGTTTGTGAGTATGTTGCAGGCAGGAGGCGGTGGTGACGAGCCGGAAAATGGCTTGGAAGCCTTGGCATTGGCAATTCGTTCATCGTGGGAACAAGGACAAGGTTTTCAAAAATGTCGGCATTCTATTGTCGTTTTCACCGATGCCAGCGCTCACCCTTTGGAACATCCGGGCAAACCTCCTTCTTACCCAAAGGATATGCCCAAGGATTTGAATGAGTTAACAGATATGTGGTTTGCGGAGATGCGAAACACAGCAAAACGGCTGACCATTTTTGCGCCAGACGTACCACCTTGGAATATTTTCGAGGGGGCATGGGATTGCACCCAACACCACAAATCTCATGCTGGAAGCGGATTAGACGAACAAACTTTGAGCGATCTTGTCGAAGGTATCACCAATAGTATTACGTAAATTCAGGAGCATTATGGTTCTCAGGAAGGGGGACGAGCTACGAAATCCTTCCGGCGCGAGCTATCGTGTGCGGACGGATTTTTCTTCAAAAGATGCGGGAACCTCGCAATGGGGTTTTGTCGAAGGAGAGGGGGCAGAATACTTCGCCAAGCGGTATTTGTCTCCGGTTAATCCAGGGATAAAAGCGCTTGGCAGCGAAGACGTAAAGCGGCAGCGTCGTAGCGCTTGTGCGGTATTTGAAGAGCGACAGCAACGCCTGAACAACACGTTGCGTGATTGTTCTGCTGCCGTTACCTTTGTGGATTTTTTTGCCTTTGGCGATGAGAGTAACAGACATTACTATAAAATCTGCCCCAAAATAGCGCCTATTGCCACTGTCGAGCAGATACACGCTGCATCCGCTTTCGCAAAACTTCATGTCATGCAGGCCGCAGCCACAGCTCTTACCATGTTTCATGACTGTGGCTTGATTCATCTCGATATTAAGCCACAAAATATCTTAATACATGGGACAAACCTCGAACGACCCCAGGCATATCTTATTGACTTTGATAACAGCATTTTTTGCCTGGAAGACATCAAAGGAGCGGAACTCGTCGGTGATATGAGTTATTACTCTCCGGAAGTCGCCGAGCGTATTGTCACCAATACATTAGCGTCAACGCTGACACAGAAAGCGGATATTTTTTCATTGGGTGTGGTGTTCTTCGAGTATTGTACGGGACATCCTGTTCTGGCAACCTATGGTAAAGAATTTTATCAGTGGGCAACAGAAAACTGTAAAAAAAGATGGATTCTTGAAGATATCGACCTTTGGGGAAGAAATAGCGCCAGCACCTATCAGCGCGAAGTAAATGGTATGTTTACTTCTCTGATCAGTAATATGTTGTCTTTTGATGTTTCGGCAAGAACATCTCTGAAAGAGGTGTTAGCCATTTTGAAAAAAATTATAGCGTTGATTGAATCGGAACATATGGGCTATAAGCTTCAAGAAGCTTACCGAGACAATCGCATCCTGGAGGAGGATAATCAAAAACTCAATGAAGAAATTGAAGAATTAATTTTAATTGAAAATCAATATGAGAGCCTGCAACTCAAATACAAAGAGCAACAAAAATTTTTGGAAAAATATAAAAAATTGTATTCAAATAATGAAGAATTAAAGAAAGCACAAGAAAAAAACATCGTAAAGCTAAGAGAAAATTTGAACGATGACGATAAATACATAAATTTCTTGGAAGAAAAGCTGCATTTTTACACTAATTTAAGCGTGATATTGTCCGTATGGGTTGTGCCGAGTGTCTTGTGGGCTTTTAGTACACTGCCTTTCTTTCCTTTATCTTTTGGTTTCAAAGTACAAAGGGAAGTGATAGAAGAAAGAAGACCGTTGGGAGAGTCCGTCCTTGGTGAGCCTACAGAGCCGCCACTTTTACCAGCCGACGTACCGCCACCAGAGAAAAGTAGATGATATATAAAAATTTAGTTTAAATAAAAAAACTTGTTGTTTATGGTAGGGGAAGTAGCTCAAAACCATGATAAACGACGACTTACGCGCAGTAGTGTTGGTAGAAAAAACCCTAGATGAAGGTGAAGACGGCGTACCTGTGTGTGTGCGTGGTGACAACAGCATTGGGCTTGCCGTGTTCGATGGGTTAGGGGGAGATGCCGCTTACGGAGAGATTGCATCGGCGATTATTTCTAACTTTACCAACAAATTTTTACAACAAAACCGTGACACGGTGCTGACCAGAGAAAAAATGCTGACCTTTGAACAGCAGGCGAACGCCCGCCTTTTGGCAGAGGCACAGAGGTTGAAAACGGAGGAACAAGCAGGGACAAGACCTTTAACAGACAAAAAATACAGATGCGTCACGACGATTGCGCTCGCCAATATTCTGCCACAAAACGATGGCAGCTATCGCACGCAATTGTCTTGGGCGGGGGATTCACGGGTCTATTTTTTAAGTCCGAGCAAGGGATTACAGGCGCTGACCCTCGATGACAGTTGGCGGAAAAGTATAAGGCCAATCACAGATAAAACACGCCCACCTATCAGCAAGGATTTTCCGTTTAACGCGGCAACACGTCCTGTCCGTCCGACAAAAGAGACATACACCGTAGAGGACATCTATAGATCGGATAGTACAGGACATAGCTTTGCCGAAAAAAAGGTAAGAATGCCCTGGGATGACAACATCTATGCCATCAACTTCAAGGAAGAAATTATCCGAGAGCCTGGAATTTTTATTGTGTGTACCGATGGTGCATACTCCTCGATGGTTGCCCCGCAGGATGAGGAAGAGCGATATTTAGATTTTATTGAAGCCGCAACATCCGCAGAAGACTTTCGAGAAGCTCCGGCGCGTTTTTTTGAAACGAACAAAAAGACGGCGTTTAGCGACGATGCCGTGAGCATCGTGATGCAGCCCGTGGGGTTCAACGATTTTGCCGATATGCAGAAACAATTTCAGGAACGCATCAACTTTGTGCGTGGTCTCGCCGCGCCAGATTTTGTGGCGCAAGGGTGCAACGATGCCGAAGCGCGTACCAAAAGAATGGAACATACCCAAAAAATCTGGGAAGAGCATATTCGTGATACCTACACGGAGATGTTGTTTAGCGACATGGTGTTCGAGAGCGCTAAGGACTCTCGCGATATTTCTCTCTCTCCTGTTGTGGTTCCCGATGTTCTTCCTGCATCCATTACGGAACCGCCTGCGTCTCCGGTGACGATGGAAGTGGTCTCGGAAACGAAAGTGACGGAGGAAACAGCGACCGAATCTCCCGAAGGGAGCAGCACATTGGCGGAAGAAACATCGTCTATACCATCTGCTGTAATGCCGTCCCCCAGTTTATGGCAGACAATTTGTGAGCAAGTAGGACAGGTGGTACGACCTCTTGCACGGTTGTTAGGTTTTGACCCTGAGCATTTGCGTCGTGACAGCGACCAGGAGAACGAACGCCGTTTAGCAAAGATTGGGGATGATTTTACATACCGTGGGGAATTGCCTTCTGCCGACCTTCCGGCTAAAGCGGCGACCCTTACCGATTTAGCAAAGATGGTGGCGACACACACTGTTCCGAAAGAACTGCTATCGGTTGATGAAGCCCTGTATGCGGAGACCAGGGCGGCTTTCGCGGAACTTCGCGCCTCCTGTGAGCAGTACGATCATCTGCTAGAGGGCGCAACCTTAACGAATGCGTTGACGGTTGCGACGGATGCATCGTCAATACGCCCCAATCCACCCGGTTTTTTTTTCCCAGACTCGGTTTTATCCGCGCCACCATTACCTCCGCCGTTACCGCTCCCTTCCGCCGCGCCCGCGCCTGCTGGGGGTTTTGGGACAGACAGCACGACAACATCGACAAGTAATTCTGTTTCTTCTGTTCCTCCTTCTACCGTTGCTGTTCCGCCTCCCATAAGCCGGACACCTTGGTGGAAAAGCAGTACTTTTTGGAAAGCGGCTGCGGTGACGGCTGGCATCGTGGGGTTAGGTTTTGGGACCTATATGCTAGCCAGCCAGTACGAGCATTCCGCACCGGACACAAACCATACGGGAGTACCCCCACCGGATACAAATATTCCCAACAGCATACGGCCACCAGCCTGGGTGGAGCCGATCTCCCGTGATATGGCGAATGGTGTTCTCAGCGAGCGCTCGCTGGCGGCAATGCAGAACTTGCCAGAGAATTGGACAGAGACGCTGGCGCGGCATAACCCAGAAGCGGCGCACAAGCTGCACCAGGTGCTCGGACAGTATATTGACGGTCAAGAGAAAGTTGCTGGAATGCTGGCCGATAGTCAGATGCGAGCGCTTCGCGATTGTGGGGGCGTGGCGATCGCTGGTTATACACCAGGAGATGAGAGCGCTACCCTGGCGTTTATCAATCAAACGTTTGCACGGTATGGACTGTCAGAGCAGTTCGCCAGCTATGCGGATGCACAAACGTACATCGCGCAGCACGCCGCCCAGCAGTATGGCAAGGTTGACCAACTCTTGGGACTAGATACGGAAACGACTTATCGGCGTTTTGATACCGCTATCCAATCCGTACCGGGTGATGGTATTTATGAACAACTACGCCAACAGTGGGCAGGGCAGGGAGCAGCCTTACAAGAGGTTCGGCAAAAATTGGCGCACTCTTTACAAGCCACGACAGCCGTTCCTGGGTTACAACCTGCCACAACAAGCGGCACAGGATTAGCCATGCTGCCAGTACCAGCACCATCGTTATCCCACATAGCGCTAACGATGGGGACAGGTGTTTCTCAAATGGCGACACGAATGGCGCTCGCCCATGCGGTTCCGGTGGTAGGGGCCGCCATTACCGCCTACAGCCTTGGCAAGCGCACCTATGACCATTTAATGACCAAAGCGGATACCTTGGGGATTTTAGAAGAGCGAAAAGATAGTCCCCTGGTGGAACGCCTCCTCCACAGTCCAGGAGATATGGGCCGCACCGTTGCAAAAGCGGTTAAGGACGCACCAACCGATTTTAAAAATATGCTGCAACGGTTTGCGAAAGTCGCACAACACACCATCACCGCAACGGCACAGGTTATCAAAAACCGCACGCTATTGCCTCCTGCACTGGGCAATGAGGTGGAGGATGTTGCCGCATACCTATCCGGGTATTCCTCTGAGCGCAAAGGATACTAGAAGGTAGGGAGCTATCGTTAAAAGAGGGTATTGCGAGGTGACGGACTCATAATTGTTTCATTGGTGCCTCCTTAGTAGAAATTAAAAAATAAAGACAATTTTTAGCCAAGTAAATAAGAATTTTGGCGTTGCATAATGGCAGTATGAATTGAGGTGTAACTTGATGGAATGTCCACGTTGTGGGTCGTCTCACACCCGTAAAAATGGCAAGAAAAGAGGTAAACAAAATCACATTTGTTGTGATTGTAATCGCCAATTCATTGATCGCTATGAACCGCCCCAGGGATACAGTGATGAAGTGAAGCGGGAATGCCTAAAAATGTACGTTAATGGTATGGGATTTCGCGCCATCGAACGGGTCAAAGGCGTTCATCACACAACATTGATTACTTGGGTAAAACTTGTGGGAGAACTGCTACCTGAGACCTATGATCCAGAGACAATTCCAGAAGTTGGCGAACTTGATGAGCTAGAAACTTTCGTCGGCTCAAAAAAAACAAAATCTGGCTTTGGACAGCAGTAAATCACTTCAAACAAGGTATTTTAGCGTGGGTTTTGGGCGACCATAGCGCCGAGACTTTTCGACCGTTATGGGATATTGTGGGTACTTGGCAATGCTATTTTTATGTCACGGATGGATGGTTGGTCTATCCAGGCTTTATTCCTGAAGGCGACCAGATTGTTAGCAAGACTTACATGACACGAGTTGAGGGGGAAAACACCCGACTGCGCCACTATCTCGCTCGATTGCATCGTAAAACGCTATGTTATTCCAAATCAGTACAAATGCTGAGGTATTCAATTCGATTGTTACTTTATTATCTCCGATTTTGGGATGTTCCGATTCCTCAATGATTCATACCGCGATTATGCAACGCCAGAATTTTTTATGAAGAGTGGCGGCTTTTCATTATGGCCGCTGCGCGTTGGTTTTTGGGTTTGTGTTTGCCAGACGCGGGGACATTTTCAAGGTCAAGCCCTTGCGGGTGGGCGGCGGGGTATCCCAGCTTCCTCCCCTTCGCTGCGCTGCGCTTTCGCTTCGTTTCGTGCAGCCGGGAACCCTCCCCCGCGCCCAACCTTGAAAACGTCCTTTCCGCTGTCTGGCTTTCACAAAAGCAGCAGCGCGCTGCTGGAGATAGGAAAGGAACGGACACCATGAAACCCCACCCCATACAAAACGCTTGCGGTGACGTTGGCAAGCTGGCGAATCGCTTAATCCACGGAGATTGCATCGAGGTCATGCAATCCCTGCCCACGGGAAGTATGGATTTTATCCTCACCGACCCCCCTTATCTGGTGAAATACCAATCCCGCGACGGGCGCAGCATCATGAATGACGATAACGATCGCTGGTTATTGCCCGCCTTTGAGGAGATGCACCGGGTACTGAAGGATAACAGCTTTTGCATCAGTTTTTACGGCTGGCACAAGGTGGATCGCTTCATGGATGCCTGGAAGCGGGTGGGTTTTCGCCCCGTGGGACACTTCACCTTTATCAAGCACTATGCCTCCAGTCAGTCCTTTACCCAGTTTGCCCATGAGAACGCCTATTTGCTGATTAAGGGCAACCCCGACCGACCGCAGAAAGCCCCCCGCGATGTCATGCCCTGGGGGAAATACACTGGGAACAAACTGCACCCCACCCAAAAACCCGTAGAGCCGTTAGGGGCACTGATTGAAGCCTACACCGTCCCCGGTGCCTTAGTTTTAGACCCCTTCTCTGGTTCTGCCTCCACGGCGGTAGCCGCCAGAAGCAAAGGACGTGCTTTTTTCGCCATCGAAAAAGACCCAGCCTATTACGGCATCGCCAAAAAACGGCTGTTTGCCGACGCTTAACGAGACACGACCCCCACCTCAAACCCAACGGAGACAAACAATGGACACCACTTTTCCCAAACATCCCCACATCACGGTACGGCTTACAGGCAAAGACGGAAACGCCTTTATGATTCTGGGATTGTGCCAGCGTGCCGCCAGAGCCGCCGGATTACCCACCGAAGAGCTAGAAGCCTTCCGTAAGGAAGCCACCAACGGTAACTTTGAGCATCTGCTTGTTACCGTGATGCGCTGGTTTTCGTGTGAATAACCCGCCGTTCTGCGGGGTGCTGCTTAAACTTGGGCAGCATCCCCAAGGCGGAATTTCCCAAAGCCCAATCAAGCAGGAGTAAACCCCATGACCAAAAATACCGATCGCATCCTTACCGAGATTGCTAAAAAGCATCTTCCCTTTGAAACCCTGGAAACCCGGATGAGCGGGGACTTAGATTTTCGCGAGGTAGGCGTTTTTAGCCTTAAATCCGCTTTGCGAGAAGCCTTTGACGCAGGTAAACGCGCCGCTCGCCAGCCAAAAGCGATCGCCACGATGCAGACCCTGCAAGATGTTAATCAGGAGTTGCTGGAAGCCTTGAGCGACCTTTTAGACTTTGCCGAATTATATGGTTTCAAAGGCCGCACAACCTATGAAGACTGGAGCGGGTATTTTGAAGCCGCCAGAGCGGCGATCGCCAAAGCCCAAACCTTAATGTAAACAAAACGGCGTGCGGCAAATGGTTGTACTATTTGCCGTATGTTCGACCCATAGGACGCGACATCATGACCAATAAGCGCCAGCCGCCGAACAACACCGGAAAAAAGAGTCTCACATACCCGGTAATGAAAGCGAAATGCGCCACCTGTCCTTTTCGCACCGATGAACGGGGGCAGTATGTGTGCCCAGATGTCACAAAGCGCGTGATGCAGCGTGTTGTATCGGAAGCATCGCAGATATGCCATCATCCCCAATTATCGGGTAAACAGGAAACCCATTTATGCCGGGGGGCGCGGGATTTTCAGTTAGAGATTTTTCACCGCCTTGGGGTGATTGATGCGCCCACCGATGCGGCATGGCAACGGCGTTTATATGAGAGCGGAAGCGCCACAACCCCAACCAAATCCCCAGTTAATGTTCCAACTGCTTGACCATCTCCACGTTACAGCCTTCCGTGTGACAGAACAGCTTGCCGCCACTGCTTGCCATTGCTGAAAAGCCGCAGGCGGGACATTCGTACTTAATGCGCGTCTTGCGGGGTTTTTCAAGCTGCACCTGGTTTTTGAGGGGAAAAAAGTGGCTCACCGCATCAGGGCGAATAGCGGCATATCTACCCTGTTCGTCCACTTTATGCTTGAGATTCAACCCGCACGCCTCCTCACACGGCAAGCCAATTTCCGCCATTTTTTTAGTAAATTCCACACTGCAATAACGCTCAATTTTCGAGGGTTCACCGTGGGTATGTTCCCACAAATTCACCATACAGCGCACCAGCATTTGAAAGATTAGATCATCATCCAACGTTAACAGCCAGGGATTGAGGCAGATTTCATGTAGGTTTTTTTCGCCTAACCGTGCCCAAGTCCCCCTTTTGAAATACCCCCAAGAACGCCCCTTGGCGTTAAAAGTGAGGATGCAGGGGGGAAGGCTGGCATTAAAAAGCTGCTCGTTGAAATACTCAAAGGCTTGGTCATAGCTAACCCACAATTCCAGGTTCGGACTGATGGGGGCATGAGGGGGCGCGGTTTCCGTAAGGAGTGTTTCGGCTTCTTGTGTTTCGGTATCCGTCATAGTGTGCCCTCCTCGAAAATGTGCGCCAGGTCAGGTGCTACAGCCTGCCTTGTTGTTATAGTTAAACCCTCAGTAGCAGGGCATAAATATAAAAACAAGATAAAAGTAAATATACTTACCTGTACACAATCAACAATAATTCTCCCTACAAATCAAAAGCCGCCGCAAGTTCATCTTGTTTTTGGTGTTCCGGTAATTTGTGCCCCTTGTTCTCCTCTTGTTTCTTCCGCTTGTCCGTTCCCTTGTTTGCCCCCTTGTTTGTCGGTGGGGCGGCTGTCTGTGCTGGCTTTGGTGTTTCTAAGGGGGCAGGGATGTTTTGCGCCCCAGTATCTGCGGTGGTTGTGGTTGGTGCTGGCTTGGTGTTATCTGGTTTTTTGGTGCGTTTTTTGGGCGGCTGTTCCTCTTCTGGTAAGGGCGGATAGCCAAACAGTTCCCGATCCACATTGCGGGTGAGAAACTTTTCCAGATTCTCCTCATAAACCCGTTTATCTAAAATGTTGCGAGCAAGGAGTTGCTCCAGGTAACGCCCCAAGATAATCAGCTTGCGGCTTTCCAATTTCCGATCGGCGGTTTTAATATCCTGTTCGAGCTTCTTAGTCTTTTGTTGCAAGGTTTCCAGGCGTTGCCGTCGTCTTTCCAGGGATTCGGACATAGTGCCGTCCTCCAAAAAAGGTCTTGTTTTTGTAAAAATTATGCCTAATAATCCTAAATAGGACAAAGGACTTTAGATAATTTCATTCTATCTCGCTGCCGAATGAGGCGGCATTGTGGTTTTACTGCCACTTTTGCGTGTAGGGTAGAGGTAGGGTAAGGGAGTAGCTGGGAGACGGCGAGAAGGCAGCCCAGAAAAGAGAAAGCATCCTTAATATTCTTCCGTGTGCGGCGGCGAAATATGCCGTTGTGCGGTTTCCTACGAGAGCGCCCCAGCGCGAAGAGCGCAGTTATACATTGCCCCTGCAAGCAGGGCGAAAAACGCCTAGACGGCGCTTTTCGTTCGCAATGTCACTGCGCCGGGGGACGACCCCCAGACCCCCGAACCACAAATGTGCCGCAGATTACAGGGAGATAGGAGTGTATCGGCTACTGTGCGTGGCATAAAATAAAAATATCAATCTTGAGGGCTGGCTTGTGGTACAGGCAGCGTATTACCGTTTCGAGAACAAGATTGTCACCCGTGGTAAGGGGCACTCGGCAGTGGCTGCTGCTGCGTATAATGCGGCAGAGAAGCTGTATGACGACCGCACGGGCACACGCTACGATTTCAGCCGCAAGAAGGATGTTTATCATACGGAAATTCTCGCCCCTGCCAATGCCCCAGCTTGGGTGTTTGAGCGCAGCAAACTCTGGAATCATGCCGAACAGCAAGAGAAGCGTGTCGATTCCCAGGTAGCGCGGCACTTCATTCTGTCCTTGCCCAATTTTCTGCCCCACGAGGACAAAATCCAGGTCACGCGCCAGTTTTTGCAACGGGAATGTGTGGCGAAGGGGATGATTGCCGATGTCTGCTTTCACGACTTTGATGGGGACAAGAAAGAGAATCCTCACGCCCACGTCCTCCTTACCATGCGGGAGATGCACCCATCGGGGTTTGCCACCAAGAAAAACCGCCAGTGGAACAAAAAAGAACAGCACCAGGAATGGCGGGAGAAATGGGCGGCGCACCTCAACAAGCATTTCGAGCAGCATGGTTATGATGCCCATGTGGATCACCGTAGCTATGAAGCGCAGGGTATTGACCGCGTAGCGGGGATTCACGAAGGGCGGGCGGCTACAGCCATTCGTCAAGAAATTGCCGCCGGAAAACGTACAGAAACCACCTCCGCCATAGACTTCAACGCCAAGGTTGCGGAACTGAACCGCCTCAAGGAAGAGATTCGCCGGGAAGAGGAAGCCATCCGTAAAGAAGAACAACGGCTACTGGAGAAACTCACCGCCGAGCAGGATAACCGCAAACCCGTCCCCGAAGCCCTTCAGGACACAACCCGCAAGGTTATGGAACTCCAGGCACAGAAAACGGTAAACTACGAGGAAATCACCCAGGAAGTGCTGAAAACAGCTACGAGGACGCAGCAAGAATCTGCCCCCGTTGCCGCCGTTCCCACGCCAACCGACGCGGCGAAACACCCTCGTAAAGAGATACCGAAGAAGCCTTCCAAGGGCGATCGCCCGCCACCAGATAATCCTGACCGTACCACCCGTGCTGTACAGCGCCAGCTAGAAGCGATGGGGGGTAATGGTTGGTTTGAGATTGGCATTAGTAACGAAAAAGAGGGATATTTCACCGAACGCACCTGGCATAAAGACCAGCTCCTCCAGCTTGACCCGGAAACGAACAAAGCACCCATTCTCAGTTACCTGAAACAGGAGAATGCCAAAGGCAGCCATATTTATGTGCGCCCTGCGCCCCATGCAAACGGTGACAGCCAGGGATTAATTCTTATCGACGACCTCGACCCGGTAATGGCAGAAGAATTACGTAGCAAGGGTTTAGAACCATCGCTGCTTGTGGAAACTAGCCACAAGAACTGCCAAGCTTGGGTTCGGATAAGCGATCGCGTGACGCGGGAAGAAGCGACACATCTGGCAAAACTGCTTGCTAAGGAAACGGGCGGCGACCCTGCCAGCGCCAGCTATCAGCACTATGGACGACTGGCTGGGTTTACCAACCGCAAAGACAAACATCTGGATGTCTACACAGGCAAGTATCCGTGGGTACTGGTGCATCATGCCCGATCTCAGCTTGCCAGCCGTGCTGGGGTGTTTCTGGAACAAGCACGAAGCGTCCTTGCCCAGGAGCGAGTCGTGCAGCAGCAAGCCTTGGAAAAACGTGCCGACCTCCTACGGGAGAGCGCCAGTAACGATGAATTGAGGCAGGCACTCCAAACCTTCAAAACTATCAGCACCTCCGTGGAGCGTAGGCATAATTTACACGACCCCAGCCGCCGGGATTGGGTGGTACTGAAGAAAATGGCGAAACGGGGGTATAGTTTGGCGGCGATGGAATATGCATTGCGCCACAGCGACGACCTGGAAACCCGTAAAAAAGGGCATGAAGAGGATTACATTCGTCGCACCATCGATAAAATTAGCCGTGACCCCGATGTGCTAATGACCTTGGCACGCAAGAAAGAGCGTCAAGAACGACAACCGCCCCATCACTCAGGAAGCCCCGGAAGTGCTTCTGGGCAAGCATCGCAAGATATTGCACCCCAGGCACCAAAGCCGGAGGAATCCGCCAAGGTGCAGGACAAGCGCGGGGAAGCTGAACAACGCCACTATTACAAAGACCGAGACCGATCTCGCCCTGCTGCATCTGCTCCAGACACACCAGGAGCGATGAAGCAGCCACCGGGGAAAACACCGTCGTCCTCTTCCGGTAGCTTTGGGCCAAAACACCGACGTACCAGTAGTAAAGAGCAAACAACCCCCTCTGGCAATGCTGCGCCAAGATTTACGCGGCGCACGTCAGGGGGTGGTTCTCCCACCATCCGGTTGCGGAACTACGACCCAGCCGCCATCCCAGCGTATCCACTGGGCAACATGGACAGTGACGTGGTGCGCTATGTTATCACTCAGATGCTGCACAGCGAGACAGCGCAAAAGCAGGTGAACAAAGCCTTGTGGGCTTTAACCCAGGACACCAGCACCTGGAAAAACCCCTGTGGTGCGGAATATCTCCAGGAGCTAGGGCGCATGGTGCGTGCCCGTGGAGCCGCCGCGCTCACGCCGCATACCGATGCGGAACTGGCTATCAAACTACGAATGGCGGGGTTTAGCAAGAAACAGATTGGCAAAACCTTGGAATACAACAGTCCCTTTGTGCGATCGCTCCCCGATGCACCAAGTCGCCATGCCTACCTGGCAGGTGGTATTGCTCCCGTGTTGAACCACCCCAAGACGACGCAAAAAATCACGGCTTTTCATCAGCACCGCATGGTGCAAGCTAAAGAGCTACCGGAAGCCCAGCGCGAAGCCTTCTTGCGAGAACATCGCTTCGAGAAGCTGAATATCGCTACCGTACCGCATCATCAGCCTGAGAAAGCACCACCGTCCTCCCAGCAGATGAAACAACAGCATCCAGAACAGGAACGGGAACGGTGAGAAAAAGCCTCTCCTACTTGCAATCATGAAATATATTCACATGCTTGTAAATTACATTTGTATCGATGAAAATACAGTTTTAATGTTATTTTAATGTCTTAAAAAATAAACTTTAATACCTAAAGCTAAGATAAGTTTATACAACTTCTGCCTCTAATTTCTCAAATGAGTAATAATCCGCAAAAAAAGATTTTGTTTCTATCATCTAATCCAAAAACTACAAAGCATCTTCGCTCAGATGAGGAAATGCGTGAAATTGATGCGGGACTTATGCGAGCTAGGCATCGAGACCAATTTGTTTTAGAGCAGAAGTGGGCTGTGCGACCGAGAGACATTCAGAGGGCAATGCTA
Organism: Calothrix sp. 336/3; assembly: GCF_000734895.2. Classification (GTDB taxonomy): domain Bacteria; phylum Cyanobacteriota; class Cyanobacteriia; order Cyanobacteriales; family Nostocaceae; genus 336-3. Next base: position 69,218 of record NZ_CP011383.1, read on the forward strand.
GATGTTAACCCACAAATTGTTCACTTTTCTGGGCACGGGACAGGTGATAGTGGGCTGGTATTTGAGGATGAAACCGGGCTACCCAAGTTGGTGGATGGAGAAGCATTAGCAGAGCTATTTGAGTTATTTTCCGATCAGATCGAGTGTGTTCTGCTTAATGGCTGTTACTCGGAAGTGCAGGCTGAAGCTATAGCTCAATATGTTAGCTATGTGATCGGCATGAAGAATGAAATAGGAGATAAAGCAGCTATTGAATTTGCTGTGGGTTTTTATGATGCTCTAGGTTCTGGACAGAGTATTGAATTTGCCTATAGGTTTGCTTGTGTTGCAATTCGGTTAGCTGGTATTCCAGAACATCTAACCCCAGTGCTAAAAAAGAAACCTAGTGACGATGAAACAAATTCGATACAGCATCTACCTTCACACCAAGCTCTCAAAAACGAAACTGTTTCCTCATCTACATCCCAAGCCATTGAAGTTTTCTTTTCCTATGCTCATGAGGATGAAAAACTGCGAGATGAGCTAGAAAAACACCTCAAACTTTTACAGCGACAGGGTGTAATTAAGGCTTGGCATAATCGTGAAATTAGTGCTGGAAAAGAATGGGCTGGTGAAATTGATGCACGTATGGATGCAGCCAATATTATTTTGTTGCTAATTAGTGCAGACTTTTTGGCTTCGGATTATTGCTACGATATTGAGCTAACACGTGCAATGGAACGTCATGCGGCGGGAGAGGCTCGTGTTATTCCTGTTATCCTTCGAGAAGTTGATTGGAAGGGCGCACCTTTTAGTAAGCTCCAAGCCTTACCCCAAAATGCTAGACCTGTAACGAACTGGGAGAACCAGGATCAAGCATTTACAGATGTTGCAAAAGGAATTCGCAAAGTAGCTGAGGAACTAACTTCAAAAAAGTAAGAAATCCATCGTTAGATGATACTGAAGCGGTGGATATTCATGATCAAAAGTCTATTGTAAAATTTATTAATCGCATTATTAAGCGTACATCATTTCAGATTGTATTGAGTACTAGTTTCGTTACTACACTTGCATTGCTATTTTTACGTTTTATAGGTGGATTGCAACCTGCTGAACTCAAAATTTTTGATTTGCTAATGCAGCTTCGACCCCCGGAACCACCCGATCCACGTATAGTCATTATTGAGATTACAGAATCGGATGTTCAAGCACAATTTAGCCGACGCGAAGAAGGTAGTAGTTCAGTCTTGAAAGATCGTTCACTCAATAAGCTTTTGCAAAAACTAGAAAAGGGATCACCAAGAGTTGTTGGGTTAGATTTTTATCGTGATTTTCCCGTTCATCCAAGTGAGGCAAGCCTTAAGGAGAAACTAAAAAGAAACAACTGGTTAGTTACAGTATGCAAATTACCAGAGGTTGACGAAAACTTACAAGTGACAGATGCAGGTCTCTCTCCTCCAAATGATATTCCATCGAACGTTTTGTCTGAACGGGTAGGCTTTGCTGATTTATTGCAAGATAATGATAATGTAGTTCGCCGTCACTTCATGATTGCGGAATCGTTTCCCCAAACTAAATGCATTGCCGAACAAGCATTCAGTGTTGCTATCGCACTTAAATATTTAAAATATGAAAATTCTTTTTCATATCAACAGCCTAAATCTCCGAATCAATTATTAACAATTAATGGCAAAGAATTTAAACCAGTGGAGAGTTTTTATGGCAGTTATCAATGGCTCTCTCGCTTTGGCTATAGCATCCTTCTCAACTATCGTCAAACGGATGGTGGACCTAACAATATCGCTGTTAAAAAAGTGAGCCTTGAAAAGTTTCTGAGTGATAGCTTTTCTGTGGAAGATGTTCGCAATAAAATTGTCTTAATTGGTGCAACCGAAATAAAAGCTAATTCTGATATATGGAAAACACCATACGGTGTTGATATCCCTGGTGTGGTCGTTCATGCTCATGAAGTTAGCCAAATTATAAGTGCTGTTGTGGACGAACCTAATCGCTTATTGTTATGGTGCTGGCCAAAGTGGTATGACTTTATATGGGTTTTTGGGTGGGCTTTACTGGGAGGTAGTTTTGCTGTCCATTCTCGTCTGAAATGGCTTTTAATCAGGAATGGCTACACGCTTGGTATTTTATGTGCAATTTGCTACGTTGTGCTTGTTGGGACAGGAGGTTGGCTACCACTTATACCTCCTATATTAAGCTACTCCTTCACAAGTGGTATTGTATTTTATAGGTTATGTAGCTCTCGTGAGGAGAAATCTTCAGGTACTTAAACATGATTTTTTCAACCTCGCCCACTTTGAAAAAGCTTCTAATTTTTTGTATTGTTTTGAGCCTTGGTATCAATTCTTATATTCCACCAGTAGAGGCTCAACTATTTGGATGGCTACGATGGATATGGCCACCGAAACGGGTTGGCATACCACCTGGTAAGAGAAGCGGGGGAGCGGTTCGTGGTGACTGCCCTAAAACAGCAATTCCTCTTACAGCTTTAGTGCCTGCTAATGAGGAGGGATTAACTTTTATTGAGAAGACAGTTTCTCCTCATCCTAATTTTTGGTTTTATGTTCCCTATGCTGAAAGGGTTCCTTCTTCTTCTGGGCGGCGTTTAGAGTTTGTACTGCTGGATGATAGCGAAAGTATTTTTTACAAGGCAACATATTACCTCCCACAAAAGCAGTCCTCCGTAAAAATGGGTGGTGTCATCAGTGTGGCAATGCCGAAAACTATAAAACCCCTACAAGAAGGACGCAGGTATCGCTGGGTATTTTCGGTGATATGCAATCCAGCAAATCGTTCAGGGGATGCTACAGTCAATGGATGGATCGAGCATATTGCAATCGATCCTGCCTTTAATAATCAACTGGATGAAAAGATAAATCTTGAAAAAATTTCTAGTGATTACGCTGCTCAGGGAATATGGTACGAAACAGTAGGTACACTAGCAAAGCTTCTACGAGATGAAAAGTCGCCAAGTTCTAAACTTAAAAGAAATTGGAGTAGCCTGCTAGACTCAGTAGGTTTAGCCAAATTAAGTGCTGAACCTATAGTCCCTCGCGATAAATGTGAGGTTTGTAGAGGAATTCCCGCACGAGAACGTTCTGAGCCAAGTAAAACTACCTCCACTCACCATAAGCTGTGAAAGCAGCCCAGTTGTATGGAGTTTGCCAGCGACTATCTTGCCAGAGAGAAAGTTGGGCTGATCGAAGTGACTGGGTTGGAGATAATTTCTTTTCAAACATGTTCTGATAGAATAATGTCATTAATTTTGCTGTTGCCTCATCATTCACGCTCCACAAACTCACTACAAGACGCTCCGCGCCAGCAGACATTAAACCCCCAGTTAGTCCAGTTAATCCTTCTCTGATTATTTCTCTTTTTAATCCAGTACGGCAGCCGCTTAACACTACCAAATCTGCTGCTGACATATCCATATTAAAAGTACTGGAAGGTATAATTGAACCACGCTGTAATTCTCCAGTTTTACCAATAGCCGATAGAACAATTCCGGAGCGTTCTGGAGATTTTATATTGAAAAAACCATGAGTGGCAAAGTGGATTATGCGATATTGGTTTAACTTAGAGTCGAGAGCAGCCTGGTAACTGGCATCAAAGCCTAAAAATTGAGTTTGTTTGTTTGGAGGGACAAACTTTAGGATTTGCTCTGCTTCCTGTTTTGTCCCAGGTAGTGATGGATAGATTCCTTCTAAGTCAGATATTGTGTTATCGCTCGCTGCTGTTGTATTTTTGCTAGAGGACGTTTTCTTAATACGTTCATCCTCACGGTCAAGTACAGGATCGGCAAAGACAGCCATTTCCATTCGAGGAGTGGGACGCTTGCTGTGATTCTGCCGAAGTTCTATCATGGCAGAGGCTGACAAAAGGTTGATAACCTCATGATTTACAAGTAAAGGCTGCATGTAGGTTGCAAATTCTCCATCAGGAGAGCGGTAACTCGCATTATTTGTTGGCTTAAGTTCAGGGAGAACTGCAAAAGGAATGTATTGTAAGGCACCATCTCCAACTATTAATAAGCGTTTGTGACCAAGTTGTGCAGCAACCGGACCTAAAATCATTTCACTCAGTTCCTTCCCAACTTTTGCAGTGGTTCTCGGTTGAACCCTGCCAGTTGGTGTTGTCAGAAGCTCGTAAAATTGTTTAGTTTTGGCTTCAATAGTCGAGCGTTTTGGTAGCGAGTACGTTTCAATAGATTTTTTAGAGACCACCCAAAGGAAGCTTTTTTCTTCTCCTAAAAAGTACTCCAATAGTAAAGTCTTTTGATCTAGAAGTTGATTTTGAATTTCTGATAACTTTGCTGGTCGTATGCGTCCTACAGTTCTTTTATGTGAATTAGAGTCTTTTTCTCCTGAATGGCTATTACTTTTTTGATTTACTCGAATATCTCTACTACTTTGAAATGCCTGATTTGTTAAAGTGCGGGCACGCTCACTAGCTTGAAAAGCTTGAATTTTGTATTCTTTTGAGGTTGTTTTTTGATAGCGTTGCATCAAGAGGTTAATATAAAAATCAAAATACTTCTGTCTACATATAAAATAATTTGAGAGTGTACTGCAAGAATTTTCGGGTTCTAATTTATCAACATTTGTAGTAAAATTTAATGTCTTGCTTGAAGCTCCTAACCCTATTGCTAAACTACCTCGCTGTTTTATTCCATATTTGTACTTATAATCGACTGATGTGAATGCAGAGCCAGCAGCTAAATTGGTAATAGTAATAGATGGTTTTTCACTTTCTTTCACAGCCATTTCAATCTGAGACTGAGCCTCAGAAAAGTTGTTAAGTAACCATGAATTTTTAGCAATACCGTAATAGGCTTCTGCTTTTAATAATTCATTTTTGGGAAATTTAGTAGGTATTTCTATAGCCTGACGGTAGAAAGTAAGAGAATTCTTAGGTTCATTTAAAGCATCATAAGATTTACCAATAGCCAGAAGCATCTTAGTTTTAAAATCTGGAATTAAAAGTCGCAATATCGAGATAATATTCGATTCATCTTTATTTGAATCTATATTTAATGAATCTAGTGCTTTTAAAGTTTGTAGATAACAAATAAGAGCTTCATTATACTTGCCTAACCTGTAATAAGGAGACCCTTTCAAATAAATTATTACATCTTTTACCCACCCCCATTTTTCAATATTTTTTATATCCAGAGAGTCAAATAAATTTACAAGTTGATTTAAAGTTATTGCTAATTTTTCATCATCTGTTGATTGACTTAACCAAGTAATAACTAGTGGAGTTAATGGTTGAATATAAGGAGTGAGGCTCTTTAAGTATTTCTCATTGATGAATGTTTTTACTAATGCAATAATCTGTTGTACCTGCGACTCTAATTGTTTGTTATCTTTTTGATTGTTGAAGAACCACTCGATTATACTTATGATGGATTTAATATAGGGAGTAGCTTTGTCAGGCTCTTTGTTGTTAAATGATTCTTTCCAAATGTGTAGTAAATTAATAAATTTTTTTACTGTTTCTTCTGAGTTAATTTTTGCTTTTGCAGTATCTCCTAAATCAGAGTAGATGAAGTTATACGGTAACCTAATCATAATTTTTGGTAATTCCAATATTGTTTGATTTATCTCTTTGCTATACTTGTCAAAAAACTTCTTTTGTCCATCTTCAGTAAAATTAATCTCCAGTCTATTTTTGAAATTACTTAAGCTTTTCATTAATTCTGGGAACTCATCACTAAGTAAGTAATCAGCTTGCTGATAATCACCAACAGCAGCATAAGTTGTAGATGTATCTAAAATTATTCCTAGTCTTAGAAATTCATATGAGAAAGTAAATATTTCCTTTATATTAGCAATATCTTTTGCGCGGAACAGAGGATTGTTATCGGTAAAATCTCCAAATAAGTAATTATTATTAGGTTTTTCTTTCATTGAGCGATGTAAATGAAGTGCTTGTCTGTAATAATCCAATGCCTGTTCTGGTTCGTTTAATTTTCTATTAGCTTCTGCTAAATTAATTAGAGTAAGTAATTCTAGAAGTCGAACATTGTATTTTTTGAAAATGATTAATGCTTGGGAATAAGCATCTTCTCCTTTCTGTATAGATAGCTGATCTTTTTGTTCTTTATATAAATTAGCAAGATTCACAAGTGTTCCAGCTTCTTCTAACTTAGATTTGGAAAGTTGCGTTAATTTCAACACTGTTTCAAATTGATGAATGGCATCAAATATATTCTCTTGTTCTTCAGCATCAAATGCTAATTTAGCTGCTCGTTGTAATTCTGTATATTCATTGATGATATTAATTACTACCTCTACCTTTCTTGGATATTTTCCAGCATTCAAGCTAATATTTAAATCTTCTGATAAATTAGAATCAAAAATTCGTTTCAAGCTTTCTAAGACTTGAGGCTTGTTAAAGACATTTCCAGGCTTTAATGTGAACTGATTTAATATCTGAGGAACTGGCGTAATTCCCTTTGTAGGAAAGGTTTTTGCATTCTCTTCTTCGCTGTCTTTTTTCAAAAAGTTAACCTGAATGCGCTCGATAATTCCCTCTGCTATATCTAAAGTAACCGTTCCGTTCTCTTGAACGGTAGGACTTCCAATAAAGTTTGCCAGAACATAACCATTATCTTGGTAAATTTGCGTTAAATTCTTAATTCCTTCTTGCAGTTTTTTTAAGTTTAGCCTTTGACCATAATCCTTAGAGAAAACATTATCTATAGCTTGTTGTAAGGAGATTTTCTTATCTTTAAATTGGAGAGTTTTGATGATGTTACCCTTAAGCTCAATCTGACGCAGAATAGGATTGGGAATAACTTCAAATGTTACTTGCACTCCTAGAGGGGTATCTTTTGGAATTACCTGAACATTAGAGAAATAACCAGTTGCAAAAATAGCGTTAATATCTTCTTGTAACTGCGATCGCGTTGTCAGAAGCCCAGGTTTAGTGCGAATGACTCGATAAGCTTCATCAATTAAACTATCTTCCAAGTACCCTTTTTTGCTATTGACAACCACCTCGGCAATTAAAACTTGAGTCTCTGCTTCTGTGGCTTTTTTGGGTTTTGATTTAGATGGTTTCTTAACTTGAGACTGATTAAGTGGTTTGGCCTCTGACTGATTGAATGTCTCGGATGAGTGGTGCTTATGTACGTTATTTTCAATGATTAATTTTTGTAAATAACCTGCAATAATTGAGTCTTGCTTTGTGGCAATTATCTGGTTTACGTTTTGATAAAAAATACCTTCTTTAGCAATAGCTTGAGTGAAGGGTTCAATTATAAATAAAGTAATCATTAAAAAAACAAGGCTATAGCAAACAAGCTTAAAGCCCCAAGATTTCCGAGATAACCGCACCCAATTACCACGTCTTCTCACTTTTGTTTTCCCATCGCTTCATCATAAAGTATCTCATTAATCTGTAATAAGAATGAGAAATAAGAAATCTTTTTATACAATATTATTGCGAAGTTGCTCAATGCGATCGCCAACATCAGAAATGTTAACAGCGGTGCGCTTCCGGGAATCACTCATTTCTTTGTTATCAAGAGATACGAGGATAGTGACCTGTTGATGTTGTCATGGAGCTAAATGATCGCCTTGTTCGTCCTGCTGCTTTTCAAGCAAGTTGAGATATTCATGTAATAAAACCAATGCTTTTTGAGAAAGAGACAATGCCTTCCAAGCAGAATCCGTGCGGAGTTGTTCTATTTGATTGCTGATGGATGATAAATCAACTGTAACTTTGCTGGTATCTCCTTCCTTTTCTCTGACTCCTTCCATGACAAGGAAAGCAGCTAGGTTTGATTCTCCCCTTCCTTCTTTATCTGCCCATTGCTCAAGGAAGGTATAAGTTTTTGTCGGGATGGAAATAGTAATACGTTTGTGAGATGGGGGCATTTTTCATAACAAGAAGTGATAGGAAGCTATTGTTGTCAATTCTATCTTTTTTCGTGCTTTACAGGCAAAAATCACTTAATGCGCTATTTGCACAAATTGTGCTATTGCTGAATAATGTGAGATGACAGACTAAAACAACCCACGCCACATAACAAGCTAGTGAGGAAAGACCACATCAGGCGTGGATGACAGTATTGTTGCGATCAAGAATTTCCAAACAATCAGGAGGTACAACCATGCTCTTAATGCAGCCAAAGAAAGCTGCGATCGCTTCACCCAGCTCAATCATCCCCACCGGAGTTGATACAGGCGCTGGCTTACTCAAACTCGCCATCGGCAACGGCAGCGACCAACACCGCGTTCGCACCCCCGCCAAAATCGTCGAAATCCAGGGCGAACTCCACGACGAACTCACCTCCCCCGAAGGCGGACATTTCATCTACGACGACGGCGATCGCCCCGATTTAAAAGGGCGGGAATTCCTCACCGGCAGCCTTGCCGCCTGGAAAGCCCCCACCAGCCATATCAAACTCAGCGATAACCCCGCCCTCAAAGCCGAATACGTCCTGCACATGATATTGGGGGCACTAGCAACCTTACCCCATCAAGACACCTGGAATCTACACCTGGTGCTGTCCAGCCACAACACCCAGGTATTCCGCGAACTCGTCACCAGCAAAACCAGTGGCAGCCATAGCGTGCTATTTGGTGGACGGGACAAACCCAAAACCCAGGTTTCTCTCACCGTCTCCCTTGTGGTTCCCGAAGGGGCAGGCAGTTATGCCTTTTGTGCCGCCTACAAACCCGACCCCCTGATTGACATTGCGGGACACGTCATCGCCCTGGACTTTGGCACCTCCACCGTGATTCCCACCGTCTTTGCCCCCCAAGGTAAAATCATTCACCGTAACGTCCTGGCAGTTGGGGGATGCGTCGATTTACTGGAGGCGATCGCCTCCGACGTGGAACTGGTGAAACTCCTTGGTACCGGAAAATCCGCCAATATCGAACTCATCCGCCAAGCCATCGAAGACCGCAGTTTCAAATACGGCACGCGGGGTTTCAGTTTCCAGCACCTCTACACCCGCCATTTGCATACCTGGCTGGGCGATCGCTTGCGGTTGGCATTGGCGGAAGTAGAAGAATGGCGGGACGCGGCTCAAAGCCTGGTGGCGTGGGGTGGTGGCGCAGCTTTACCCTGTACCGAAGGGAAATTTGAAAAAGCCGGGATTACCCCCATCGCCGATGCTTGCTGGGCAAATGCCCTCGGCTTGCAGCGTATCGCCGAAGGTCGTTACCAGCGAGGCAAATAACATGGCAGAACTCAAACGGGTGCGCCTGGAAGAGGATTTACAACAATACCTGGAAACCCAATCCGAACGCATCCTCGGCAAAGCCCCCGAAACCCTAACCCCCATCGACTACTCAACCCTGGTCAACCGTGCCCTGTACGAACATAAACTCGCCCACAGTATGACCCGCAACCTGCCGTTAGGGCGGCTGGTGGATTGGCTACTCAATCTTCCAGCCTCTGCCCGCAATCTGTCGGTCATTGCACCGAGGAGGGTAGGGGAGGGGACAACAACCAGTGAACCTGATGACTATAGTTTTGATGCCCAGTTAGGCGATTTATTTGAACAGGAGGCAGCGTAAGCAATCCACGGCAAAAAGCGATTGGTTTCCACACTACCCTCAAAATCTGATGAACTTTCCCCATAACAACGATGCGGACGAACCAACCATCGTCCCGGAAACATCCACCGCCCCCCAATTACCCGTCTTGGAACGCCTGAATAATATTCGCCAGTCTATCAATGACCTAGCACAAGACCCATCTGTCTTGGAACTGGTATGTTCTGGCACTTATCACCCCGATTTACGGCTAGGTGATGCCATTGAGGCGTTGGACGAATTAGCGATCGCCCTCAGCGAATTCGCAGAAAGAAAAGTAGTACCCCTGCCCAGGCTGGACACCAAACCAGGGGTGCTGATTTCCTTCGTTCGGCATCAGGCACACGAATCGTAAGGATACCAATATTATGCAACACAACGCGATCATCTCCAACCAGGAGCAGAATTTTTCCCCCCATCACCCAGTACTGGCACCCTTGGTGGACGCAGCCATTATCCCTAACGAAAGTTGGGTGCTGGAAGAACTAACCCAGCAATACGGTACGAATTTAGAACATCTCGACAGCTACAGCAAACAGGTGCTGCGAGCAAGTTTGAGTCTGTATCTGTGCTGGTTACACAAGCTGACCGAACAGCGTGCTGACATCCCCGAAACCCTGATTGATGAAGCCATTGACCAGGCAGACCCCGATTGCTGGAGCAGCGATCGCAACCTAGACCAACATATCTCGGCGATCGCCACCCTGCACCCACACGATATCGAATCCTTGCTGGTGATACTCACGCCCCCAATCTCTGAAATGACCGTAGGGCAGGGGAGGGAAGTCGCATGAAACCCATTGGCTATTACACCAACTACACCCCCGGCGATGAGGGACTACTGGCTGAAATGCAGGAAGCTTGGGGGGCACAGTTCCAGAAACTCCACAACGGCGAACGGTTGTGGATGATTGTCAAATTGGCGGAAGATGGGTGCGCCGAAGAGGAGGGTGACATCCGCCCAAGCGTTGCCGAAGCCGTGGAGCGGATTGGGGAACTGTCCCGCAGCGACAAACTGGGACTCATCGATGCCTTGATTAATCAGCTAAAATGCACCGCCTAGCTTGAATAATTGGCGTATTTACCAGCGTCTGACAATCCAATCCTACATGGGGCTGCATTATTCCCAGCCCCTCCATACCCAATTCCTACCCAAAACGACCAATGACCAGCTATCAAACCCCCGCGACGTTCGGGCTGCTGGGCTTGCTGTGCGTCGCCTCCCCCCTGATTTTCAAATTACCCTCCCAGTTTCGCGCCTTCAACGCCAGCACCAGCCTGGAAGCCGACACCCGCGTGGAACAAGCCTACTTTCGCAATCGCGAAGAATTTGAGCGCATCCGTATCGACCAGCGCCAGGAAACCGCCGAGCGCCTTGCCCAAGCCGGAGTGCTGCCCAACGGACAAAAGTTAAAGATACGCCGCTATTTCGACAATCCCAAACGCAACCCTAACCCCGACACCACGGGCTGGCAGGAAGGCGAGGTGGTGTTCGTCTTTGATGCTGCGGGAGCCTGCATCGGGCAAATTAAAAACCGCCAGTGGTACTGGAAACACCACTACCGCAACGTCTGCGCGGGTGTCCCAGCCCAGTGAAAAGAGGCAGGAGAGCGGGGGATAGGGGAAAAGAATTTGCAATTACCCCCCCTGTGTTGTCGGTTTGAATGGGCGTGCCTTCATAGATGCAATCCCTTGGATTTATATAGGGTTTTCCCTTGTCCTCTTTCTAGACATTTCCTCGCCAACATTCGCTAACAAATCTTAATAAAACAAGGAGTTACAACCATGTCATCCCTTGCCGATAAGGATGCCGCAGCCCCCAAAAAGGAAGAACCCAAAAAAAGCATGGGCGATACCATCGACATCATCGCCGGGTGGGTGGTGGACATTATTTCCATCCCCTTCCAGTTCGTCGGTGCGGTGATGGCGCAGTTCGTCGAACCGGGAACCTCCGGGGCGAAAATCCTCGGTATGGTGATGTTTGCTGGCGGTGTCATCCTCTCCGCCGATGGAGTCTGGCAAACGCTTTTCCAAGGTACAGCCATATTTCCCTGGTTTGAGCGCCGTTGGATTGGCTGGTATGGTTGGCTGATACTGCCCTTTAATCCCCTATTTTGGCTGTCCATCGTCATTTCCTGGTGCATCCAACAAGCCGAAGCCAAAACCCTGCGGGGCAAGCGCCCAGACATTGCCAAAACCGAGTATGAAGCCAGCACCCAATACAACTTACCAGCCAAACCCACCGCCAAAATTGATTTAGCCAAAGCCTTGTGGGGCGATTACAAAAGGGCGGGCATGCGAGATCGCAATTCCGGTGGACTGATTGCCCTGCTCATCTGGCTGCTGGATTTTGTCACCACCTTTTACAGCCGCAATCCCTTTGGTTTTACCGACCCCGGACAGGTGGTAGCTTGTATCATCTATAACTTCGCCACCATGATGGCAGGAGAAATTGGCTGGAACTTGTGGAAACACAGCAAACGGTAGAACCCAAATATACCAAGTTTTTGCCGCAACAACCCCACCCTCAACCAGCAGGTTGACCTAACAATTCGCAATTCGCAAGTCGTAATTCGCAATTGAAAATGCGAATTGTGGATTGCTAACTGATTAATTGCCTTGTGGGTACAAGCCCCCACTATCCCGCAGGTTGGTGGTATCGCTCTTTGTGGTGGGTTCAAGCCCCCACTAATTGTCTTAATTGCGTTAGCGTAGCTCCTCGCGGAGCGAGGCATTACGAACTGCGAATTGGTTTGATGGAAGGAGAGAGACCCTTGGATTTACTACCGCATGATACGTCCCCCACCGACACCCCCAAACCCCAGCCACCCCCAGCGCCCTTACCAACCCTGACCACGAGAGAAACCGCACGGCTGCGGGACAATTACCCCAGCATCGAACACCTGGAAGCGGGCAATGTCGCCTCCTGGCTGGTGGAACGGCAAGACCAGCTTCTCTGCCGTGCCGGACGGGGCAGAGCTGAAATGAACCTTGCCAAACTGGTGACAATGGCAGGCACGACCATTGGTGCGATTTGCTACGCCACCAGCCCCCTAGCCCCCATCGGTGCCCTTCTGGCAGGAGTTGGTTATGTGTGGGCTGTGGGACAAGATTTGAACGACTCCCACCAGTTCGCCCCCATTCCCTTTGTACGCGGTAATTTCTTGGAATTTTTGGCGGCAATGGGAGACAGCGAAGCTCGCGCCGAGTGGTTCGCCCAGAAAAACGAACTTGCTGACCTGATATTCCATCTGGATTTGTACGAACGCTATGAATTCGTGATGCTGCGGGAATTCAACGGTCATCTCAGTGCCTATCTTGACCAGGTGGAGACAGGAAAACGGTTTTATGCCTATCGCTGGCTGCTCGACCGTTACATCGATTACAAGGGGGCATTGCCCGACCAGCAAAGTTTACAACACCACCTTGCCTCCGTTGCCCTTGACCCACGGGTCAATTACCAAACTGTAGGGGCGTTGATGGCGCAGCAAGTACAGCTTATGCCGTCGTGCGTGGAGCCGCGTACCATCTCCCTCGCCGTACCGCCTACCGTGGCATTGACCCCTCCCACCAGCCAGGAGCCTACGGGAGAATTCCTAGAAACAACAGCGACGGAAGAACCTCTGAGAACCACTGGAGAATCCCTAGAAACAACCAAAAGACCTCTGGAAACCACCGGACCTATCTCCCCCGTTCCGTCCCTGCCCAAAGATGCTGAAAAGCTTGATGCGACTCTCCCCCCCAACCTCTCAACTTTTCAAAATAACGTTCCAGAGGTGACGAGGATAGCGAACAATCCTCCCACCGTTCACCCCTTGGCTACGAAAGCCGTCCCCCCCGTTCCATCTCCACGTCTTGACGGCGATGCCCTGCGGACATTGCCCTTAGACCAACGTGCCGAACGGGTGATTGCCCTCCTGCACCAAGCAGGGTTTGACCTAGCCAAATGTGTAGACCGACAAATTACCGCCATTTGTGGCAATCAACGGGGTGGTAAGGGAACCCTGATGGCAATCCTGGCAATTCTCTCCTGTGCCCTGTCCCCCAGTCTGAGGGTGCATTACTTTACCGCCGGGACAGATGTCTATCCCTTCCTCTGCGATCGCCTTATCTGTGCCACCAACTTCCCCGGTCAGGAGGAACCAGATAAAGCCGTTGCTGCCGCCCTGTACCGTTATCTGCGGGAGATGGATAAAGCCTCGGTGGGGGCTTATGCCGACCGTATTCTCGTCATCGATGAGGCGTTAGCGCTGTCAGATTCCCTGGAGGCAGAACAGAAACAATGGATGATTCGTTTTCTCCTATCCCGCGCCAGCAAAAAAGGATGCCAGATTTTTATCGTTCTGCACGGCAACAATTTAACCTCCTGGGTGGGGACGGGTAACACCAGTGGTCTTAGCAGCACCTTTAAAGCCGATGTCACGTTTATTGGCTGCGAAGCCACCTCGAAAAAAGTGGGCGCACTGCGTTCCATTGCCCTGGCGACGGGAACCTACTTCCTGGCAGACCCGGAAAACTTCGCCACCCCAGTCAAAGGCGGTGATATTGGCACGATTCCCGCTTGGCTGAAGACTGAAATCAACCCCTACACCGGGCAGCCCGACCCCGCTCGTACTCTGCTGACCTTGTTTCCCGAATTGCAGAACGACCACTATACTGCCCCTGGGACTGTCCCAACCCCGGATTCCCTCAGTACCCACGAACGGGAGGAACTCCAGCAAGCCATCACCAAAGTGTCTGCCACCAAGCTGCCAGAAACACCTGTGGAACAACCTTTAACCCCCCAGACACGGGAGATTTACACCTACATCCGCGAACGTGGTGGCGAAATGGAAGCCCTAACTATTGCTAAAAACAAGGGATTACCTATCGCTACGGTGCGTGACCTGCTGCGCCAGTTGATTGCGAGCGAAAAAGGCGAACCTTGGGGGAGCGATGGTATTCGCCTGCTGTAGTTCTTCGCGAATTCTCTCTCGGCAAGCAAAGGGGAGATTTGGGGTATTCTCGGTGTGTTTGTACCAACGCCGAGAATCGCTGAAACCCAGCCGAATCAATCCCGACAGCGTTCTCTGCTAACCGAGAATCCCGAAAAATACCCCTGAAGAAGGGAAATTTTCTCTGGTGTTGGGGTACAGACACGCCATCCCCCTGCCTCTGGCATCGTCAGTACCAACAGAAAACGGTTCAAAACACAGCAGGGAGATAAAAACCTTATGGCATCGGTACGGCACGCCGCATACGGGTAGAAACCTTACGGCATCCCGCCTTGACCCACGACAGTCTACGGCAGGGCATATCCGGTTGCATTCGCCACGGAGAGAGACATGGCGGTAAGTATCTCCGGCAACCAACCCATTTCAGTCCCTGCCAGGTTGCAGCCGCCGACGTTGGGTACACGACCTTGACACACAAGCATAGGAAGGTGACAGCGATGAAGAGAATCAACCCAGCAGAAATGACCGCCAACACCCTGGGGATATTGTGCGCGATTGCCTCCGGCAGTGCGCTCCGCGCGATCGCCATTCTGGGCGGTGAACCATTCCTCATCCTGGGAAACTTTGGCACTGCCATTATGACTATGGGCAAGCCTATGGGGAAATTTTCTCCCTTGCGGAATACACCCTTAGGGGTAGAGCCAGGGACTTTGCCCAGACTTCAGGAATCACAGCCTTTGAATTCTACCTAGGACATATTTTTGTAAAAATAATCATACTCCCTGAAAAGTAGAGCCTCTCAGGGAGTATGATGACGGAAGACCGTTATGTATCCGTAGTGATATTTAATTGTCTGAATTAATGATGTGCAGGATTGCCTAGGTTTGCAGACTGAAATCAATCCCGCTCTCAAATGGCTTCCGGCTTTATAGAGTGCTTGCAACATTCTTTAGCCTTACGCCTACCAACCCACAAACCAAAAAAAGGAGGTGAAACGACAAAATACGTGTTACGACGCTCGAACTGGATGTTAGAAGCAAAACGCTGACAACAGCAGCAACAGAGCGATGACAACAGAATATGTGTTCAGACCACTTTGGTGGGGTTTCAGAACAGACAACTTGGCAGTGAAACTGTCAGGCTGACCCATTCCTGTTCTTAAGCCTATCACATTCTGTGGTCACTGTCTCTGCTGCCAGATAGAAAAATTTGGAATTTTTTATCATGAATGCAGAAAGGTGCCATCTCGACAACGATTTTCCCAAGCTCCGCTTACTTCCCCAAGACCAGATTGGCAGACGTTTCACCGAATACTTCAGCCATGGCTGGCATTTTATCTACGCGCCCCTGCCATCTCCAGGCGAAAAACCCCAGTGGCGCACCGAACTCCGCTATCCCCTAGAACCCCGTAACCTGTGGTCGCGGTACAAAGATAACAATTTGTTACTAGGACTGCGATTCGACGAATACACCCGCTACCTGCTGCTGGACATAGACTCCCACAGCGCCAACCACCCCGATAACAACCCGCAGCACTACCAACAAATCCGCTATCTCCTGGAAGAAGAACTAGGGCTGTGTCGTAGCGTTTGCGTACGTTCCAGCGACAGCCATGGTATCCATCTGTATTATTTTCTGCCCCATCCCGTCCACTGTTTCCGCCTAGCCGCCGCCGTCCGCCAAGTCCTAGAAACAGCAGGCTACTACGTGCGCGGTGGGCAACTGGAAATATTCCCCAACACCAAACCCTACGGCGAAACCGTCATCACCGACTACAACGCCCACCGTCTGCCCCTCCAGTCAGGCTCTTTCCTCCTCGACGACGACTTCCAACCCATCTCCAACTCCGTCGCAACCCTACTCAACTGGGCAGACCAGACCGCCAGCGCCCAGGACATGGAAACCCTGACAGCCGCGCTCGCCCATACACCCAAAACCTACCAGCCGCGCCAACCCCACCGCCCCCAGTCCGACGACAACCAACAATTCCAACAGGATGTAGTGGAGATTCTGCGCCAAGGATGGACAGGGTACGGGCAAACCAACGACATGCTCATCGCCATCGCCAAACACGGCATCATATTTCTAGGACTCTGGGGGCAAGATTTAACCACCTATATTCGAGACACCGCCATCAGTACCCCCGGCTACCGCCAGTGGAGCCGCCACCAACACGAAATCGACAAGCGCTCCCAGGAAGTAGCACGCAGTGCCGAACGATACTATACCCGCCTGCATTCTGGCAAACCGCCCCGAACCAAAACCTATAAGCAGAATTTCTATGGTCGAGAAGAAAGAACAACCAACGTCATTCCCTTCTTACCCCAACAGCAGCTACACGAACAAACCCTGGAACGCATCACCGCCACCGTCGCCATGCTGAAAGCCGAAGGGCAATTTCCTAGTGGTGCTTACTTACGGACAAAAGCGATAAGTAGCAAATCCCTGGAAATGTTTGGCCTTGGAGTCAGTCCCACGACCCTGTACAAAGAGGAGTATAAGCCCCTATGGCATCCAGCCCACGAACAGTCTCCTAGAGTAGAGGGTGTAAACCCTGATGCTACCGTTGAAAAATACCAAAATATACCCGACCCTTGGCCCAAAGAAATCGAACCGCCAAACCCAGTCCTGGCAGGGGATTTCCAAGGTTTACACCATTTGCCCCCTAATGAAGGTATATATACCCTTCCCCTAGCGTTGCCCCCAGCAGTGGATGAAAGCGCAGCTTTTGAACCAGAGTTCCGGACTTTATCGCAAGAGTGCAATTTCCAAAATCATTCACAAGAGGTAAATTCTACAGATTCCACAATTCTTCAAATCCATTCACACTCTGATACAATTTCTTCTGTCTTTAATTCCTGTGATGATAGGGTTTCTGACGGTTTTTCTCCTACAATTCTGAATGATAAGAATTTCCAATACCCCCCTGTAGCCGAGGCGCGTGCCGAAAAATCGGAAATTCCTGATAAGGAGGACTTATCAATTGCGGAAATAGACTTAGCAAGCAAGCCAGAGGACAGGAATCAGAATTCCCTTCTGCCTCCTGCCCTCTGCCTCCTGCCTTCTTCAGAGCCTCTTTCTGCCCATCCCACCTTTCCCCAACGACCTGTTGATGGCAATTTTGCTAGCAATCCCGAAATTACCCAGCCGTTATCTACACCGCCGTCTACGCTACCGTCTACACTGCCACCTGGTTCCCTGCCGTCGTCAGCGACCCCAGGGGTGGCTTTTTCTCCCGAAGATTCCCCTTCTGTGGTTTCCTTCCTGCTGTTCTCCGAGACAACGGTAGTTCTCGATACCACAGCATCAAACCCCATTTACACCCCAGAGCAGCATCGGAAAGCCATTCGCCTGCGCTTGCAAGCTCTACCCCAAGCAAAACGCTGGGTACGGCTATTCTCCAATATCGAGGGCATTTCGTTGCTGCCTAAAGAACGCCAGCAGCTAGAAAAATTCTTGCAGTATCACCTGATGTTGGCATCTCCCTCCACCATCCTCCAGCAGGAAGCAGCGGCTTGGTTTGCCGCCCATGGGGATATCATCGCAGGTGTTCGGGATTTTGAGGTGTTTTGGCAATATTGCCAGCAATTGCTTTAGCCTTGGTGGGAGAGCTACTATAACCGCTCATCCTCGTACATACTTTCTCGGCTAACAGCATAGTTTGATAGGGGAGGGGTATCGTGGCGATGGTTTGTCGCCCATGTTTGAAAAGCCGCTATCCATTCTGTGGTAGTGGTATGGGCAGGGGGCTTCTGTGGAGTATGGTTTTCTGTGGGTGGTGGCTTCTGCATGGTTGTTTATATATTTTGAGGCGCAAATCCCTCTACTGCCTAGCTGTAGCGAACTGGAGAAACCACCCAAAAATTGGCTGCCAACAGGTTAGGATGACGTGGTTGAATTGTCTACAAGGTCACTTAACATATTCAAGCGAACAGGTGGCTTATTCGGAAGCTTAACGGTAATAACGATACTACCGCCCATTGCGTCAATGTAGTTTCGCAGGGTAGAAAGCAACATATCCGATTCTCTTTCCAAGCGTGATACGTTCGACTGGGGCATTTCCAAGTTTTTTGAAATTTCTGCCTGCGTCAGCCCTGCGGCTTTTCGTAGCTCCTGCAAGGTGAGATATTCACCTTCTAATTCTTCCGTCCGAGCCTGTATCCGCTCCTTGCGCTCGTCGGGCAAATTATCCCATATCTTTTGTAAGATTTTCCCTTTGGTCATTGTTTTTCCTCCTGTAACTGCGACAAATGATTGTCAAAGCGGGCATCGGCCTTTTTGATAAGCTGCTTGTAAAATCGTTTTTCACTCGTCCCAGATTTATCACCTGCGACTAGCACAATGGCTTGCCTCTGTGGATCGAAGGCAAAGGCTGCTCGCCACACACCGTCATCTGCTGTAAACCGTAGTTCTTTCATATTTTTATGCTTGGAACCGTTAAGGGTATTGAGCCGAGATGCGCGACGTGAAAGTTGTGCGTAGAGGCAGTAGCCTATTTTACTGAGGAGCCGTCTCCTCCTGAAGTTCCTTCCCTCCAGTCCCCACATAAAAGGGTCACAGACCCCGGTCACATCAGTAGTAAGTAATGAATCTGATGGGGTGCAGACCATGAAAGCCTGACTGTGCGAGAGTGCCGCTCCATCAAAGGCAAGGGGAAGTTTGAGGATGGGTTAGCCTTAAGCAAACCGTTACAAGCATCGTAATTCAATGAAGAGTGAAAGTAGCACCATGCTATCGAGGCACTGACAACACTCTAACCAAAATGGTAAATGAGATGGGTCAACAAAGTATCTCGGTTGTTGACAGTGAAGGACACCACGCTCATCGGTGTATTGACGGAACCCACCCAAACGCAAGCAACACGCACGAAACACGGTAAGCCCCATTAGTTCTTGTGTATCGATGAGAACAACAAGTAGGTCAACCGTAAGGGAGACGGAATTACTGAGGGGGTAAAGGAGATGCGTCTCCTTTTAATGGCAATCTTGTCTACTGGAGTAAAAGAAAATCTCTCCACTACGATGGGGCGACAGCCAAAGCTCTCAAGAAACAAGACCATACTTGCGGACACTGCGGACTTAAGTTCGTAAACGGTGAAGATATACATCTTCATCATTTAGATGGCAATCATGATAACTGGAAGCCTAAAAACCTCCTCGTTATTCATCAATCCTGCCATCATTACATCCACATAAGCAAATAAGTTTGTCGGGAGCCGGATGCACCTAAAGGCGCACGTCCGGTTCTAATTGGGAGGGGCGGAAGATAATACTTCCCCTCGACCTAACTCAATACCGGTTACATGTCTGGCAATTATTTCAGCCAAATTTCCGAAAATCACTTAACACCTTGCGTAGTCAATAGAGCAGTGAACTTGTCAAACGGTTTCTAAATCTAATTAGGTAGGAAAAGCAATGTCTTATCATAAAGTATTACATACAATCGCTCATGGTTCTAGGAAGCAATTGGAAGAAACCCCGTCAGGTACCGGATTAGGACTGGCGGTTGGATTTTTAGGAGGGTGTGCATTAGCACCAGTAGTCGCGCCAACATTGGCTGGGTGGGCAGTATTGATGGGGGCATCTAGTATAGTAGGTGCGCTTGGAGCAGCAAGTATGGGTGTTGTAGGTGCTAGTAGTATCTTAGGTAGCGCAATAGGTACCGCAATTGAAACTGGACTGACGGAGAGAAAGTGACTGGAGTTTAAACTAAGTAGGCAAAGTTGGCATTGAGCCAGGATACGTGTAAAAACCTGCAAGATGACCTGAAAAGGCTTGATTTTTCGCAACAAAAAATCAAGCCTTTTTACTTTAATTAGGATAAGCCTTTTAAGTCATTGCGGAACAAAACGCGGAACATGGAACAGGAAGCCATGCGTTAGGGAACAATATCGCTATTTGGCTTTGCTGTGTTACAGGCGATCGCTCGAACTGGGTGATGATTGTACGGACTTATATCTGGGTATCCGCGCTAACGGCAATCCATCTGGGTATCGATATATGGGGATGATACCAAGCCTTGTGGGAATCGTGACCCGTTAGGGGGATGGGTGGACTATTTTAGACTGGATCGGTATACACTCAAAACGCGATCTAAAAGGGCGTTTCCAGCGATTCTGGGGTGGGTGTACGGGTGTCGTGTGTCCCTGACCTTGCCATCGGGGTGAGCATGGAGAGAGCGGCAATAGCGCCCCGTACCTGGGATGTTTCCACCTCCAGATAATTTTGCAGTTGTTCCAAATTACGATGCCCGGATATCTCCTGGATGATCCGCAGGGGAATTCCGGCGTTGCTCATGATGGTGAGTGCCGTGCGGCGAAAGCTGTGGGTGCTGGCTCCTTCGATATCCGCTTCCAAACACCCCCGACGGAAAATTATTCCCGCAAAATCCACATGCAAATGCCCCTTGCCCCAGCGCCCAGGAAACAGCCAGCCTTCTGCTGTTTTGGCTGGTTTGTATTCTTCCAGAAACCGCCGCAGGTCTTCCAATACGGGGATGGTGCGGGTGGCCAGTTTCCCCTTGGTGTTGCCCTTACGAATAATCATTTCCGGGCGTACCCGCCCCTTGCGATCGTACACGTCGGTGATTTTCAAGGTCACGGCTTCCCGTACCCGACACGCCGTGTACAGCATCACCGCACATAGGACCTTATCCCGCAAGGTGGGTAGCCCGACCGTAAACAAACGCTGGATTTCTTCTTGAGATAAGACCTTGGCTTTCCCGTGTCCGTCGATTTTCACGCCCTGTCGCCTGAAGAGAACAACCTTCTATTATCGCAGGAATGGGGTGTATACCGATATGTTTGTGGGATGTCGAAATGGGTCTTCCAAACGTGAATTATTGAAGCCGTTCTACTTAGTTTCTGAGACAACATGTTGGGGGAAAAGCTTTGCTGACAAGAATTTAAAGGTAATAATGCCAAACTTCGTTTTTGCTATTCCCCCTTTTCGAGGGGACATACAAAAAAACCCTAGATGGAGAATAGGTTAATTGATACGAGTAGCGTGGTGCTAGACATAATTGTCGAGGTGCAAAAAAAGTGATTTGCATAACGCTTGTCCCGACTTAATATTTTATTTAGAAACACCCTCTCAGGCATTAATTCCTTTCTTCCTTCAAAAATGAGCGAACGTACAGTAATTAGCACGATTGAACAGCCATTATATAACCCACATTCCGCACTTCAAAATGTCACACTTTAAGACTTCAATAAATATTACAAATAATGTTTGATATTATTAAGTATTAACACTGCTATTGTCTAGACTTTTGGCGATTGCTATTCAACTACCATTAGCCCAAAATTTGTAATTTTTGCATATTACAAAAAGAAGTGCGGAATCTGGGATATAAATAGGGGCTGCTGAAAAAGTAGGAAAAGGTAATAATAACTCACAAGTTTCTCACATTTAATCTTTAAATTATTCTATGACTTACATAGGGTTTGCTGAAACTTGATCGCACTCAATACACGTCCTGAATCTCAAAAGTGTAGACCGAGTTGGGATAGAAGGAAGACTCGAAATGCTTGTCTTGTAAGGTCGTATCGGTAAAGACCTGGTATTTTTTGTCGGGAATGTCATTACCAGGGCTTGTGGTGGTCTCCCATCGCTCAATGGGCCCGCCTACATGACCAAACGCCGATAGATTATAGTTAATCGTTTGTCCTTCGTTGAAGTTTAGGGTCACAATAGTCAGTTTACAATCTCTTTCGTTGTAAGCAACGACAGTATTGTGATCGTCACTGCCAATAATCCGGCAACCCTGTTTAATATGTCGGCTGAACTGGGAGAAAACAAAATATTTGCGATTCGTCGAACCGATCCGGTTGTCACCAGCATTGGACTGGATTAGCCCCCACGCACCCCCATCAAATGGCTGCCAGTAAATCCAGGCTTCGGGTTGCAAATCGGTCATATCGCGGACGATAGTGTCTGCCATTGACATGCCCGATGCATCTGCATCACCATACTCGGACATCCAAATTTTTTTGCGCCCAACTGCCTGACGCAACGGGATACGTCCGTTTCCTCGATAGGGTTCAAGCCCATAGTATCCATGAACGTCGATCTTAGCGATTTTGTTGTGAGTGTCCTGATCAAAGGCATTCCAAGTACTGAGAGCACTATCCATGTCGTTCTCATCAGATGCAGTGATGCCAACATTTTGTAGCGCAATTTTATCAAGTTCTTCGCGTAGATAACTAATTACTTTCTTTTGGGAGTCATGGTCAAAGCTACAACCTTCTTGCTCTAAGGGATACTTCCACCACCAAGCAGAAGGTTCATTAAATGCTTCAATATAATTGACATTAATCCCCCAATTGTCGCGAGCATATTTGACAACAGTGGCGAGATACTTGGCAAACTGATTATAGTTCCACTCTTGTAGGTTGTTACCACCTGAGCCTCCAGCCGTGCTGTGGTTATTGCACATCCACCACATGGGGGAGACGGAGAAAAACTCAAACAGATTTACACCGCGATCTTTGGCACGTTGCATCATATGGCGCTGATTGGCATCTAACTGCCAGTTCCAACTATTTGAGGCAGGATAGTCGCTGTCCCAGTTCAGCCAGTAGCCTTTGATGTTTTTGAAGCCAGGCATTTGGGGGGAGACCTGCTCAATAGTATTGTCGTTTATGCGCCCGCCGCCGCCACCACCACCAATGTTATAGCGGATGATGTTTATTCCCAGCCCCAAAAGATTTTCTCCTTGCCAAGGCACGGTCTTTGTACTGAAACAAATATCTGCCAACATATCGGCATTGTCTACATTACCAAATTGATTTGCCCACCAGGAAAGTGAGCAACC
Source organism: Calothrix sp. 336/3 (assembly GCF_000734895.2). GTDB lineage: Bacteria > Cyanobacteriota > Cyanobacteriia > Cyanobacteriales > Nostocaceae > 336-3. The sequence goes on from NZ_CP011383.1 coordinate 92,517, forward strand.
CCAACCATCGAAAGACTCTGTGCGAATTTCGTTTGGGTTAATGTTAACTGTATAATCAGCCATATTGTTCTCCTCGCTTGAGAAGTAGTCGGACATAGATACATTTCAGCTCGACTTCATTCATTTGCTAGAACCGTTACACTGCAATGGCTCTGATAGACATTGGATTTTCTCTAGACTTTTCAGCATATCAGTCAAACATGGCATATCTGAAAAAGTTTCGCTCCCAGAGTGCGATCCGGGCACTGCCGAAAATGGCTCCAATTGCAAATTGGATAAAGACAAACTCAGAGGATACCTGAACAGCTGAAGGTCACAGTAGCCATCTGAGCATGATGCGAAATTCAGGACTTACCAAATATCCTCTCACTGCAAATTGTTTTTAAATTGATTGCACGCCCTGGATTAGAGAGGCTTATAAGCCATCCTGATATCTCCATGATGGTGGTTGAGCGGCACTAACGATATTCCAGCTCATATTGACCACCAGGTATAGGGAAATAAAGCGGACACCACACATGGTTAAGTTGTATTCTCATCTTCTGACAATAATACGGGCCGTGTGAAGTCGAACCACATATGTCGTCGTAGTATTCCCACGTGGTTATCCACCCATTAATATGATGCATATTCGGAACATAAATTAATCGTGCTGTTTGTCCGGCTTGAATTTGCGACGTATATGTATTTGTCTCCGTGTAAGACCTATTATAAGTTAATTGGAGACTGGCTTTTACGCTCTCAAATATGTCCCAGCTGACTCCCACCTGTGCACTCCACCCGACAGTTACGCCTTGAGAGTGCGCTATCGTGCCTTGCCCTTGAAGCCAGTCTGTAACAGCTACTGCCATGTCCCTACGAAGTTCTTGCGCTTGCCACTGCACTTCGTAAGTATCTTTTCCAGGAATTGACATTTATAACATCCTCCAATAAAAAATCGGTTCTTCGGCTCTTTTTATGGAAAACATGGTTAAAAAGGGTTGAAAGACTTATTGTGTAAGGATTTAGCTTCAAAAAGTATCATAATCACTTTGTAACCCTTGTTCTGTAAGAGTTTTGCTACAACAAATTCTCAATCTCCATAAAACTGCCTGAAGAACCAAAAAATCAAATCTTCTTTAAGTCAAAAAGATGAGCTAGGGCGTGTCATCAGTTGAGACCAATTACAGTAGGGGCAATGTAAATTGCACCCCAAAAGTTGACTTTCTTTACATTAACTGATGACACGCCCTAGCTCTAACGGTGAAAGCCAACGGTTGTTTTGGCGTTATTATGCACTTCAGTGGCTTTGAGTAGAATTCCGTAAATTCACAGATTTTTTGCAGGAAACGGTGGGTCATTGGTTGCGTATGCATACCTGCAAGCGATTATGGGTATAGTTCCACATTTTGACCAAATGTCAATTAGGATTTTCGACTTTCTTGATTTACAGCCTCTTAATCGTCAATTAGCTTGTCCAGATAATCGGTTAATTTAAAGCTCTAAATTTTGGATAAATTAATTCCAAATAAACCTTGGTTATAACAGGGTAAGAGCATCTCAAACCCTATTGACACGGTAGTTTTGGGGTTCACCCAAAGCACAAATAAGTCCAAAATTACTACACTGAACCAAGGGGTGGAATTGACATTTTCGTCTTTATATGGTCAAAAAATATAAAAAGCTATTTAAACCATATTTTTTCAATCATTTACGACCATTCGTCCTATTTAGAACGAAAAATTGATATTTAGATAGAGCTTTAAGCTTTTTGTCTGTATCAAGAGCTACAAAATTAGATGCGCTTACCCTGCTTTGTTATAATTAGTTCTATCTAGTTTCAGCACTGCACAGTAATCACTATCAAAATTGCGATACTGCACAAATTGAAAGCCAATTTTTTGATAAAATGTGACTGCCTAGCTAGCAGAGTTAAGATGCAAAGAAAATAGAAATATTACCTTGTAGTGCATCAGTAAGAACTGACAAGAGATTAAAGCCCTGCTTGGATGCAGTGGAAAGAAAAGAGCGAATATTCGCAAATGAAACAACATTGGAGAAGGAGCGAAAACCACCCGAAATTTTCTGCTTACATTTCATCATCCGCAGGTCTCTTAAATTATTGTTCAATTTATAGGCTGCTGTGGGCTTAAGCGATCGCAAAGAGTTCTAACCCTATTTTTTCGGCTTGCTCGCTCAGTCGTTTGTCGGTGGTTGCAAGGGGAAGGCTCAATTTCTGGGCAATGGCGAGGTAGAAACAATCGTGGAATGGGTGGCGAAGTTCAATGCAGAGACGTACCGCATCATCAAACTGCTCGTCCGTGTCCATCAGGCTGACGGCGTGTTTGTCAAGCATTCTCACCCACCGGGCAATCATAGCGTGTGCTTCCTCAGCCGTAACGCGATCAAGGCGTGCCGCTTTGGCGATGGTGGCGGTAACTTCGTTGCGGAGGATGGAGGGGGCAAGAAGTTTGCGGTTCTGCACGAACAGACTAGCTGCCGCCCCAGATAGAGGTTCCGCCAAAAACCATTTCACCGCAATGCTGGCATCAAGGACAATCATTCCTTTTCATCCCGAATATCGCGGACGAGTCCGTCGGTAAAGCCATCCGGCAGTAGCCCGTATTTTTGCTGCATGGCATCTAGGTGTTGCTGCACTTCTTTGGCAAAATCATTTTGGGGGCGAAGGGCTTGAGCCTGGAGGAGTTGGCGGACGAATCCTTCAAGAGTTTTATATCCTGCTTCTGTAGCTTGGTGCGAAAGTGCTGGTACGACCCAAGGTTCAAGGTTGCGAACCTTGATATTGCCAAGATTAATATTATCCACAGTTTGCATACTTCTGCTTATAGCAATTTTTTGATAACCATGAAAGCCCAAAAATGCATAATGTCTTGTTTTTGAAAAAATAGGGGCGTTGCATAAATGCGGGATGAACTAGAGGCTGAAAGTATTATTATTTCGTCCAAAAATCAGCAAAATCATCCCCTGAATCAGCAACGCCAAAATAGGTATTACTGCGCTAACTGCAAAAGGTAGTATGCCCCCAATACCAAAAACCAGAAATACGAATTGTGGATTTTTTAAAGATTTTATCTCCGAAAAACATATGTTTTTTAGACATGCCGCTTAGTAAAGAAAACGGTCGTTTGTTTTACCAGCTCCCGACCCCCAACCAAAAGACGGTTTTTCGGCTAGCGCACGGGCAAGATACTTGGTAAAACAATCATCGTTAAAAAACGATTGGCAGGAACGAGTTTTGATACTCTTCTAGAGGAGGGGATGATGAAAATTGGCTATGCTCGCGTGTCCACCCTGGAACAAAATACTGACCTGCAACAGGATGCGCTCAAAAGTGCAGGATGCGAAAAGGTCATCGTAGACAAAGTAAGCGGCACCGTGGCGGAACGCCCCGGTCTCGACAAAATCAAAGAGCTACTACGCGACGGCGATACCTTGGTCGTCTGGCGGTTAGATCGGCTGGGACGTTCGCTGCAAGACCTCATCAGTTGGGCTGCTTATCTGGAACAGCGCAGGATTGCGCTCCACAGTCTCCATGAAAACATCGACACCAGCACCTCTACGGGTCGGCTTATCTTTCATATTTTCGGCGCACTGGCGGAATTTGAGCGGAATCTTATCCAAGAGCGCACCCGCGCCGGATTAGCCGCCGCCCGTGCCCGTGGGCGATTAGGCGGACGACGCAAAGCGTTAGATACGGACAAACGGCAGCTTGCCGTTACCCTTTACAACGAGAAGAAAACCCCCATCACCAAAATCTGCGACATGATGGGCATCTCCAAGCCTACCCTCTACAGCTATGTGCGCGAGGCACAAAAGGCAGGAACACCCCCGACGCAGGATAAAAAAACACCTACACCCTAAAATCACCCTAATGCAGGGTGTTCTGTTTAAAGCGTGCGAGCAACTCCGCACGCGACGAGGTGAGCAAGAGATTGACCGTTTCCTCGCCCCAAATCTGCGCTAGCGATGGAATAATAGAAGACAGTTCTTCATCAACATTGCCAAACCGACTCTTAAACACGCAGTGCATGATAAGACCCTGCTGCCCTACCTCCAAGACTCCCCTTACCCAGCCACGCTTGAAAAAGTAGAACCACGCTTCGCTTTCACCTTCATACTGTTTTCACACCCAATCAGGCAGTTCAACAGAATTTTCGAGTGCAATAATCCCCCGCATCTTGAATTATCCTAATGTAGGATGTTCTGCCCGAAGCGGGCGAGTAACTCCTCACGAGACGAGGTGAGCAACAGATTGACCGTTTCATCACCCCATATCTGCGCTAGCGATGGAACGATAGAAGACAATTCTTCATCAACAGCGCCAAAGCGACCTTTGAGCAAGCTGTGGATGATACCCTGCTGCCCCTCTTGAATCCCCTCTTGCCGTCCAATACGCTCGAAGCTGGTCATATAAGGCATTTTCTTCTCCTCCTCAAATTGCAGGATGTCGTCCTGAAACGCCAGAGCCAGGGGTTCTGGCAACTGCATCATCCAATCCAACACTCGAAACAACTCTACGACATTTTGCCGATTATATCCACGTTCGTAAAGGCTTTTGCACAGACGGGATTTCCAATTCTTACGTTCGGCGGCATCTTGCGTTGTTTCCTGGGTTTTGCGGTGCGCCATCACCACCAGCGCAAATGGGTTATCACTAGCTTCCAGCGCTTCCCAGGCATAATCCAGCAGTTTAAGGATGGGGAAGCGCAGCCGCATCTCGCAGCCCCAGCGCCCATAATGATATTCCTGGGGTCGCCACGCTGACTGTTCATCCCCCAGCACCGCCACACTGACTACTTCCCGCTCATAGCGATCGAAGATGCGGTAGTGGTAGGTAAACATCCTTTTGGCAAAGGTGCTATCGGTCTGGCTTTGCACTTCCAGATGCAGCAGTAACCAGGCTTCCGCGCCATCCGCTAGCCAGACCTTGACGAGCTTATCGACAACACGCTTGCCAACTTCGGCATCGCGGACGATGTGCTGGAACTCCTTATCCAAGAACTCATAACCTCGTTCCCAGTCGATGGCCCGGTGCGCTTCTGGCAAGAAGAAAGCCACTGCCTCCTCAAAATAAGTCTCTAGCGCCATTTTCCATGGTTCATCGTAATTCGCCGCAACGTTGGTGTCAGGTTCGGTCATCCAGGTGGCATCCATTTCACGGAAATAGGGACACCTTGTGTACTGGTGTTGCGGGCACAGAGCCAGGAAAAAGCGCTCCTCCTTGCAGGATGGGAACCATGCAAGGAGGAGCATCAACCTAAAACATATCGCGGGGGGTGCGTTCCATCGCACTTCAAGAGTTCGGGTAAAAAATCCGTCCAACCGCACAGAAGCGCGAATTATCGTCCTTAAAAACTGTCCGGTGGTGAGCGGCATCTGTTCTTTTATAAAATCTCTTTTATCGAGGTTTTTGTAAATCTATGAATATTAGTGCAACAAATTTTAGTACTTTTTGCGGTGTTACATTAAGTTTATTGGCTGCTACCATGCCTGTTTTTGCTCAAAATAGTGATATTATGCGAGCGCATTGGAGTGGTAATATCGGTACGGGCACATTTTCTAGTGCTGAAGCTGCTTGTGCTACATATGCAACGCCCCGCAATCCTTTTCGGCGTGTCGAAATGATAACAATGCAAGGAAAAAAATATCCATATCGCGCGCATTGTTTTTATGCTAACTCTCCTGCGAATAAGCCGCGTGTTCTTGATCAACACTGCGAAATTCCGTACAATTATCGATATGTTGGATATGTTGCAGGGGTTTGTTTGCGACGTGACCTAATTAGTAATGTTATAGCTACAGGTGCTAATAACATAAAAGCAACAAATAGTACTGATATTATTGTTGTTATCAATGATGGAAAGGCGACAAACATTACAAATTTTTCTTCCAATGATTGGATTGTCGTATCTAGCAGACAAGGCTATGATATTCTTCCAAATCAGGGTGACATCAGAGGAGATACTGGAACCCCCGTTTCTAGTGGTGGAACAACGCTTCGCGTCAGGGGTACGCCACAAAATACAAATTTAAATTTTGTGGACATTGTGCCGCAAAATTTTCCAAAAAATCGAATCATTGAAATAAAATAAATTGTTTTTGATTTTTTTGATGATTTAGCCTATATCTCACTAGAATACAGGGCTGTTTAGTGCGGAGTAGTTTTTAGCCTCAAAACAAGTCGAACACTAAACAGCCCTGCATTAGAATATTTTTTGGTGAGATTATGAGTACGCTTACGCAATTTCATTTTTTCCCGTTCTTGTTTTTGTGTGCAGGATGCCAATCCGTTCCCCCTGCACATACAACGGACAATCTTTTTACAGAAAAAGATTGTTCTTCTGCGTATTTTGTAGAAGATAAAATACTTTCCGATGATCCGCCTTTGCTGCCAAGTCCAGTGCGAGATTTTAAAAAAGAAGCTTGTCAAGAGGTATATGCCATGCGCCAATATCCAGGCAAAGGCTATATAAGCCCCGAAATGTATAAATTTTACCTTGAGGGCACGGGTGTTCCTAAAGACTACCCAACCGGTATCCAGTATCTTTTTGCCTGCAAAGGAAATTATTCTTCGACATGTTCTTATGACTTGGCTATATACTTTCGTGATGGAAAATACGGACTACCGAAAGATTCCGTTATGGCTTATGTCTATTTTCATGAAGATTATAACAATTTTGAGGCGTATGCAGCGCGCAAAGCCTTGGAAAAAACAATGACAACGGAACAGCGAAAAGAAGCTAAAAATGATATTTGTCGCCGAGTTGGGATTGATGCCGAGCGTGATGGATTTTTTTGCACAAAGTATCTGAAGTACCGCGAATATCGTGAGACGGCATCCCGTATCCAGCGATACATCGATACGCCTCTGCCCCTGAATTTCCGCCCTATGATCCCGTAACTTTGTTTGCCGACCCCATAATCCAAGACCGCCATTGCTTTTATCGCATCCGGTTTCCAGCGCTTAGGCGTATTTGTAAACCGACGACCGCACCCCTCGATCTTGCATAAATACCGCTGATTGACGAGTTTTTCGACAACGCGCTTGCCAACTTCGGCATCGCGGACGATGTGCTGCAACTCTTTGTCGAGAAACTCGTCCCATGCGCTTCGGTCAAGAAGAAAGCCACCGCCTCCTCAAAATACGTCTCTAGCGCCATTTTCCACGGCTCATCGTAATTCGCCGCAATGTTGGTGTCAGGTTCGGTCATCCAGGTAGCATCCATTTCACGGAAATAGGGACACCTTGTGTACTGGTGTTGCGGGCAGAGAGCCAGGGAAAAGCGCTCCTCCTCGCAGGCTGGATACCCTGCAATATCGAGCATCAACCCAAAACATATGTTTTTCGTACATATCTCCCCGCCCCTTGCAAATCCCCCCAAAACCCGCCAAAAAGTATCCGAAAAACAGTGTCGGATTGCAGACATATACGAAAACATGAGAAGGTGGGTTTTTCGGACATGCTGGTAGGTTACATGCGGGTGTCGAGCGATAGCGATCGCCAAACCACCGACTTGCAACGCGATGCTCTGCTGCAAGCCGGGGTCGATGTGCGTCATCTGTTCGAGGACAAGATGAGCGGCGCACGGGACAGTCGCCCTGGCTTAGGAAAAGCCTTGGAGTTTATGCAGTCTGGCGACTGCCTGGTGGTTTGGAAACTGGATCGTCTGGGACGTTCCCTCCCGCACCTTCTCGGTATCATCACGGACTTACAAAAACGAGGGATTGCGTTTCGTTCTCTGACAGAAGAAATGGATACCACCACGCCCCACGGGGAATTGTTATTCAGTATCTTTGGTGCATTGGCGCAATACGAACGGGCACTGGCACGCGAACGTATCATGGCGGGGTTAGAAGCTGCTCAAAAACGAGGGAAACGTGGTGGTAGACCCAGAGCCATTGATGCTGAGAAAAGGGAGGCTATCCTTCAGGCACTGCAAAACGGCACCAGCAAAGCCGCTATCTGTCGAAACTTTGGCGTGAAGCGTTCTACGCTTTATGATACGCTGGGACACGCCAAGCAGCCGTAAATAAGCCTTCCCTAAAAAGCCCTTCCGGCCTAGCTGCTGCTCGCAAATCCTTATCCTGTGTTGCCATAGTTGGTTAGTACCGTTACTGTACAATACAGTAACCGCTCGATACATTATTTGACCGTGACCGATTCCCTTTTTCCCGAACTGACCAGCTATGACGCTTTTCTAAGCACCCTTAAACAGCGCATTCGTACCGCGCAGGTGCGGGCTGCACTTGCTGTTAATAAGGAGTTAGTGCTGCTTTACTGGCAGATTGGCAAGGAGATTTTACAACGCCAGCAGGATGAAGGGTGGGGAACGAAGGTAATTGAGCGTATAGCCAAGGACTTAAAACGGGAATTCCCGGATATAAAGGGTTTCTCCCGGACAAACCTGCTTTATATGCGGGCTTTCGCGGAAGCCTACCCGGATGAGTCATTCGTCCACCAGCTTGGTGGACAAATCCCCTGGCGGCATAATTGCGTTTTGCTGGATCGCGTAAAAGTGCCAGAGCAGAGGGTGTGGTACATCCAACAAACTATTGAAAATGGCTGGAGCCGTGCCATCCTGGAAATGCAGATTGAGAGCCGTCTGTATGAACGCCAGGGTAGTGCAATCACAAATTTTAGCCAGACCTTACCTAAACCCCAATCCGATCTGGCGCAGCAGCTTATCAAAGATCCCTATAATTTTGACTTCCTGACGTTAGGCAAAGAAGCGCAGGAAAGGGATTTGGAGCGAGCGCTCGTGGAGCGTATTCGTGACTTTCTTCTGGAACTGGGAGCGGGATTCTCATTTGTGGGAAGCCAGTATCCTCTTGAGGTCGGCGGACAGGAATACAGGCTTGATCTGCTGTTTTATCACCTCAGGCTACGCTGCTTTGTCATCATTGACCTTAAAATGGTGGAATTTCAGCCGGAATTTTCGGGAAAGATGAACTTTTATGTGTCTGCGGTAAATGCTATTTTGCGGCATCCTGATGATCAGCCTACCATCGGCATCATTCTTTGCAAATCTAAAAACAAGACGGTTGCCGAACTTGCATTGCAAGGGATGACACAACCTATCGGCGTTTCCACGCACAAGATAGGACAAGACTTTCCCGAACAGCTTAAAGGCATCCTGCCTACAGTAGAGCAACTGGAGATGGAACTGGATACAGCAGCCGCTGAACTTGAAAGGCAGAAGCAGAAGAAACTAGAGACCTAACGCAGATTCAACAACCCAGCACGGCTGCTTTTGGAAAAACGGCAATATTATCCTTCCACCGACACTTAATCAGGGTTAAGCTTTAGAGAGACTCTCTGCATAATTGCTCATTTCACACCTTCTTCTATTGCCTTTAATGCATTTGTTTTGTTTAAATTTTTTGCCCAATTTTCTGGGGTTTCTCCAAATTCATCTTTTTCTTTTAAATCTGCGCCATAATCTATCAATATTTTAACTAATAAAGGATTATCGCTTAAAACCGCATTGTGAAGAGGAGTTGCCCCAATATCTCCTTTCGCGTTTATATGTGCTCCACATTCTAAAATAATTATCACATCTTGTATTTCTCCTCTGAGGCAAGCAAGGTGCAAAATAGTATCTTCAGAAGACCCCTTAAAATTTACATCATTAAACATCCCATCTTCAAATAGTAGACTCTCTTTATATTTTTCAAGCAAGGAATGATATTTTCCTGTTAAATGCATGTCTGTGTACATTTCTCATTGTGTTCTTTTTTAAGGTTATCTCGTCTTCTTTTCCATTCATCAATTTTTGTTCTGTGTCTTCCTGGGTTCCACTTTGAATCCCATTCTTCGTACATGCTTATGCAGGTATTAGCGTGGTCAATTTTTCTTGAGAGAGCAGAGCAGTCACTTCCTTGAGGTGGACTATCACAATATCTTTTTGCTCGTTCATATTCAGATTGACGCGCTTGTGATTCCGTATTTTCATTTGGTAGAGCTGGTGCCATGGGGCTAATCCATGGTAATTCCGTTGGTGCAAATCGTGGAAGTGGTAATATGCGGGGTAAAGGCAACGGTAGTGCAACCTGCAAACCCTCAGTATCTATATACTTTACTGGGTTGCCTGCCACATAACCGTACCGATTTAGCCCACCTTGCAACCCAATCGGGTCGTCTTCTAAGTATCGCCCCAAGCCAGGGTCATAGGTGCGCTGGTAGTTATAATGCAGTCCACTTTCGGCATCGAAGGATTGGCCGGGGAATTTTATCCGGTAATTGTTATTCGCTGCCAAAGATTCCCCGAACGGCTGCCAGCGGTAATCGCCTACCACCACCCCTGCTGCGTTCGTGATTTTCTGCGGCGTGCCCAAGTGGTCACTATGAACATAGGATAAGACTCCGTTGCCGCCCACTTCGGCAATTAGAGTATCACCGAGGTAGATATACGATGCCACCACACCACCAGCAGCATTGGTGATGGCGAGTAGTTTCCCATCCATATCATAATGAAATCGCTCCCCTAACGCATTAGAAGCGGTCAGCTTTTGTACCCGTTCGCCTTTGGCGTTGTAGACGTAACGGCTGAGTACCGTGCCGCCCTTAGATACCGCAACGATACGCCCCGCATTGTTGTAGGTGTACACCACATCATCGGCGGTACCACTGCCTTTAGAATCACTGGTGATACTTCCGCTCGCAATATATCCCAAGGTGCGCGAGACACCGTTGTCATTCATGCCCGTCAAGCGGTTGCCGGTGTCGTAGGAATAGGTCTTATTGTTGCTGATGGTGCTACCAGTTTGTTGGCTGGTAAGCCTGTTGCCATTTAAATCATAGGTGTAATATAGAACACCGTACCCGCCAACCCCAGACTGCGTGGCTTGGGTCAGTCTATCCTCTTTATCGTAGACAAATGATTGGTTACGTGCCGCTACCGCGTTGTCGTTGATGGCGGTGATGTTATCAACACCGTTCCATGTTAGCGTCAGATTTTGCACGACGATGGAGGATTTTACGGCACTAATTCGCGTCAATCGATAATCAGTGTCATAAGTATTGCTGTGTACCACCCCGTTGCCAAAGGTCAGACCTTTGAGACCATCGTAGGGAAGCCAGGATACATTTGTCGCCACGTTCACTGCCGCTGTGGCATTGGCTGCTTTCGTTGTCACCCCGGTGATTTGTTCCAGAGTGTTGCGGGTATAGGAAACTGTTTGCCCACCGGGACTGGTCACCGACACAAGGTTGTCCGCCGTGTCGTAGCCATACGTTGTGGTAAACGCCGTGTTTGTCCCTGCCAGTTTCATCACGCGGGTATTCACTAGCACGTTACCACGGGCATCATAAAGAAAATTGGCGTTGCATAATCGCGGTATGAATCATTGAGGAATCGGAACATCCCAAAATCGGAGATAATAAAGTAACAATCGAATTGAATACCTCAGCATTTGTACTGATTTGGAATAACATAGCGTTTTACGATGCAATCGAGCGAGATAGTGGCGCAGTCGGGTGTTTTCCCCCTCAACTCGTGTCATGTAAGTCTTGCTAACAATCTGGTCGCCTTCAGGAATAAAGCCTGGATAGACCAACCATCCATCCGTGACATAAAAATAGCATTGCCAAGTACCCACAATATCCCATAACGGTCGAAAAGTCTCGGCGCTATGGTCGCCCAAAACCCACGCTAAAATACCTTGTTTGAAGTGATTTACTGCTGTCCAAAGCCAGATTTTGTTTTTTTTGAGCCGACGAAAGTTTCTAGCTCATCAAGTTCGCCAACTTCTGGAATTGTCTCTGGATCATAGGTCTCAGGTAGCAGTTCTCCCACAAGTTTTACCCAAGTAATCAATGTTGTGTGATGAACGCCTTTGACCCGTTCGATGGCGCGAAATCCCATACCATTAACGTACATTTTTAGGCATTCCCGCTTCACTTCATCACTGTATCCCTGGGGCGGTTCATAGCGATCAATGAATTGGCGATTACAATCACAACAAATGTGATTTTGTTTACCTCTTTTCTTGCCATTTTTACGGGTGTGAGACGACCCACAACGTGGACATTCCATCAAGTTACACCTCAATTCATACTGCCATTATGCAACGCCAGAAAATTTTGTGTGCCGGATTCGTCGGCAACGGCGGTTAGGCGGCCAACACCTTTGTTGCCGCTCGCCATACTGTCATAGGTATACGTCACGTTTTCGGCCACGTTTGCCGGATACACCACGGTTTTCACGCGATTTAAGGCATCGTAGGTGGTGTTAGTAACTACCCCCCGTGCGTCAGTACGCTGGGTGATGTTTCCCGCAGAATCGCGCACGAAAGTCGTGGTTCCAGTGTCGGGCGACGACTCCGATATTACTTCGCCAAAGCCGTTATACACAAAGCTGGTGGTGATGTTTTTGGCATCTTTCACCGATATTAGGTTGCCTTGGCTATCGTACCCTCGTGTCACCACCCCTCCCAGTGCGTCGGTGACGGTTATCAAACGGTCTAAGGCATCGTAGGCGTTGGTGGTGACATCCCCCAGGGCATCGGTAACGGTTTTAACATTATTGTTTTTGTCCCAGGTATACTTGGTTGTCTGACCGACCGCGCCGATATTTTGCAGCAACCGCCCCAACTCATCAAACGTCGCTGTTTGCATCTTCACAATCCCGCCCGACGAGTTCCTAACCTCCCGCTTCGTAATATTTCCTAGGGCGTTCAGGGTATAAGCTATCTGTTCCCCACTGTTATTGGAGACACTGGTTAGCCGGCGTGCATTGTCGTAGCCATACTGTAAGTACGAACCATTCGGCAGCGTCACCCGACTGATTTCGCCGCTAGGCAAATAGCTAAACGTGGTGGTGGCGGCATTGTCCACCTTGACGCTCGTCAGCCAGCCCCGTTCGTTATAGGTCATGACCGTCACCACGCCATTTGCGTCAGTGATTTGGGTTGGCAGACCACGCCCGTTAAAAGTATTGACCGTCGTGATATGCCCTAACGCATTGGTTATCGTCTGGCGATTGCCCATTGCATCGTAGGCAAAGGTAGTGGTGTCGGGGACATCCGAACGCGGCCCATCCACACTCGCCAGTTCCCCCTTCGCCGTGTAGGTATAGCTCCAGGTGCGTACTTGACCATTGGTCAAACCAAGCGATGTATCTTTTTCGGTGCGATTAATCAGCCAGCCGTTCGCATCATAGGTAAACGTTATCTCCCGTCGGGGTTCGGTGATTTTCACTGGTAAGCGATAGGTAGCGTGCCATTCGGTGGTAACGGTGCGTGCTTCCAACTTGCCCACCGCCTCAGTGCGTTTAGTCTGCAACCCCCGTGCGTTATAAACATACGTCGTCACGTTGCCGTTCCAGCCCGTCACCCTTACAGGCATAGGTTTGCCGTTCACCGAGAAACCACTCTCGTCATAGCCATATCTCTGGTTTGCCCCCTCGCAGTTGGATGATGGCTCCCCAGTCACCGTCTTCATCCGCACATAGCCGCCAGTATAACTGGTCGTTGGGGCGTAAGTCGTTTTCTTGCCCAGGCTGTTGGTCACAGTGCGCTTGCCTGTGACATCATCATAGGCCAGCGTCACCTTGCCCACACCGCCGTTATGCTCGCTCGAAAGCGCCCGACCGCGCTCATCATAGGTAAATGTCGCAAATCGTACCCCGCGCTCGTCGGTTATTCCTGTCACATGCAACGGAAATCTCGCCTTCTCATAGGCATAGCTTACCGATGTTCCATCGGGATAGGTTACGCTCCGCAGACGCTTATTTAGTGTCGATTGATACTTTATATACGATGCGTCCAACGGTATTATCTCAAAGGTATACTGGTAGACCTTGCCGTCGCTGTCGGTCATCGTCGCTAGATATCCACCAGCATAGGTAAACTGTAGCGATCGGCCATAGCTGTCTGTTACCTTCTGGAGCTTGGTATCCGTGCCATAGGTCAGCATCTGCGTATACCCATTACGCTCCTTCACCGACACTAATCGCCCGGTCGGACGCTCATAAGTTTCTACGGTGTCGTTGCTGTCCGTAAGCACATAGCTAGTGTCTGTGCGTATCAAGGTATAGGCGCTGCTGGTATTGTTAAATTCTCGGAACGTATTACTGCCAGGACTCATCGGGGCAAACGGAATGACTTGCCCGTCGGCGCGGTGGGCAATGAGGTCAGGTGTATTGGAAATCACAATCCGTTCCCAGTTGCTGCGCCACCCTTGCCCCAGCATCCATGAATCAAAACGCCCACCACGACTGTTATAATGCCGCTCAAAGGCTAAACGGCGTGGGCTGGCGGTTTCAAAATCCACAACCTTCTCGTACTTATTACCCGTTGCAATCGTCAGTGGATTTCCTGCTGCATCCCCCGCCTGGTTCCCTTTATCTCCAGTGCGGCACTGCTGGCCTAGGTCTTTCCCGGTGCCTCTGAACAGGTACGACAACACGCATACCCCTTCAATCCCACCACTATAGCTGTAATCAATGTCGTTACACTCCGGGCGCACCACATCATACTTCGTTCCCAGCACACCGTTTATCATGTTGCACTTCACCCCGTGTGGCCCTGTCGGCCCGATTCCATTCGGGTAATAGTCCATACTCGTCAACGTCCCGCGCCAAGTCTTTACGTTGTCTTGGCATGCGAGATAGGCGCTCGTGTATACTCCCCCAGCACCAGGCCATAACGCTACCTTAGTCGTTGGTTTCGGTGTCGATTGCGCTCGCACTGATGGGATGAGCAACATCACCCCTAACATCCACCAGGAACACAGCCCTTTACGCATCGGTGTTGCCCCTTTCTATGTGAGGGAGCCTTCCATGCTTTCTTTCAACAAATAATTGTTGCAGGGGATAAAATTCACTTATTTGGTTGCGGCTTTGCATCTTTTGTACCTGCATTAAACCCGCGTGTATCAACATTTGAGGATATCACCTCAACACATAGGGTTTTTACTTAGTGCTGTTTCCTACATAATTCTTTATAAAGGCTGTATTGATCTCAAACTCCCTACTTATATTCCACCACAGATTAGTAACAAGTTAAGGAAAAGCAGGAATTGTCAAGGGTAAAGGAAAAGGCGAT
>NZ_CP011384.1 GCF_000734895.2 Calothrix sp. 336/3
TGGCTACTTTACACAACTTTACATCGTGATAAATTTTGCGCGTATCTTGTCTTTACCCCCATTAGAAGAACAACAAGAAATCGTTAATCGGGTTCATACATTTTTGAAGGTTGTCAATCGTATTGAACAACAATACCAACAAGCCAAAGCCAACCTAGACCAACTCGACCAATCAATCCTAGCCAAAGCCTTTCGCGGCGAACTCGTACCCCAAGACCCCAACGACGAACCCGCATCCGTCCTGCTAGAACGCATCCGCGCAGAACGCGCCAAACTCCAAACCAAAACAGCGATTAGTAACAAGTTAAGGAAAAGCAGGAATTGTCAAGGGTAAAGGAAAAGGCGATAAGTCAAGGGTTTGAGGCTCTTTTCGTATTGTCTTAACAACATCAAGGTTTTTGTTCTCTGGAGCAGCAAAAAATAAAACTGGATCGGTTGCTCGACCCTTGTTATAAGCATGATTAAAATGGTAAAGCCCACGAAAAATCATCTCTAAAGAAATGCGTTCAAACGGGAGGGCTATTTCATCAGCAACAGCATCTGCAAGGTCGATTAAAACTGCATAAAATAACCAAGTTGCCCAAACTTGAAGCTTGACACCATTGACAGAACCTGTCCAGAGATAACTTAACCCCAGCAAGCGTTTGGCAGTATTAAATGCCTCTTCGATTCTCCATCGTTTCGCATAAAGATCGGCAACGACATAAGGTGGAAGAATTTGAGGATCTAAAACTGAAGTAACATAGGCATACCAAGTCTTGCCTTGCTTGACTTCAATGAGACGTAAACGTAATATTTTTTGGTGTTTATCCTCTGTGTTGAAGGAAATTATCCGGTCTCGAAGTGTGTAGTCGTAGCTGAAAATTCGCTCAACATCAAATACTGCATTTGATTTGATGCGAGTAATAAAATCAACCTGTTTGGCAATCAAGCGCAAGAAAAAACCAAAA
This sequence comes from Calothrix sp. 336/3, assembly GCF_000734895.2. Classification (GTDB taxonomy): domain Bacteria; phylum Cyanobacteriota; class Cyanobacteriia; order Cyanobacteriales; family Nostocaceae; genus 336-3. The sequence goes on from NZ_CP011384.1 coordinate 951, forward strand.
TCATAAAAGCCACGGTCGAGAACTAGCAAGGTTTTAGCACTAGCAATATTAATTAAATCATCGAGAAAATTAGTATCATGTGCTAAGGGATTAGTATGAAACCAAACTTGTACGGGTAATCGTGTTAACAAATCAATCACTGTACATATTTTGCCGGCTAACTTACCTTGTGGAACATCTTTTAAACTATCTAATTTACGAAATAAAGCTTCGAGTGTTGACCCGTCCGCAATCCATATATTCACAAAATGCTTCTTGGCATATTTGACTGCTGCTGGTAGGGTTCGTTTTTCGCGAAGAAGCCAACGCGATTTCAACAATGGTAACAAATCGTGAAACACTCGTTCAAATAGTTCTGCTGGAAAACTGAGAAACCTCTGTGACAACCCCTGCTGTGATACTTTAACAGCTTTACCCCATAACAATTCCTCCTGCTCCAACATTCGAGTTAGTTCATGTACTGATGCTACTTGCCGCCAAATCACAGTTAACATCGCTGCAACCATTAATGACAGATTAAGTATACGGTCGCGTAATCCAAGGCTTCGATAATAGGCACTTTGAGCGTATATTGCTGGACTCAGCAAATTTTTTAAGTGTTCGCTTATTGCTTCATTATCCGCAAGTGGGGTGTTTCGACGACGAACATGGTCAGGGTTTCTCGGTTTTTTGGTTGGCATGATTTTGAACCAAAAGATGCACTATTACTAGTTTCTCAGCTTTTTGAGTCCCTCTATACTGCTCTTGACAAAACCTCAAAAACCTTAACTTGTCACGAATCCCAAAACAGCTAAAAAATCCACCACCAAAACCAGCGCACGACGTACCAAAAAAACACAACCACAACAAGAAGAATCGGTACAGCTAGACCTGGGGTTGGAGTAGCGAAGACAAAATAGCGATCGCACCAATTCAATAACTCATCCTCTCACAGCAGAGCTTGACACCCTCTATTTATCGCACAAAAGCAACCAGAGCAAGCATTTCGCCCTTAATCGCGGAATGTCCCTGAATCCCTGCCAAACCTCTAAAAAGCTAAAAAGCTAAATTTAGCTAAAGCCAAAAAGCTAATTTTACAAAAAGCTAAAAAGATAATTAGCTAAATTTATTAATTGACAAATTAATCAAATGAGTTTAAGTTAATTGGCTAATTTAATAAATTACTAAAAATATATATGTTGACGATTACCGTAAGCTCCTTGAGTGGCGGACAGGGCAAGACGACGACCTCACTGTTCTTGGGGCGGCTGCTATCACGCCAGGGCTTGCCCACCTTGATGCTAGACTCCGACCCTCAACATAATCTCACCACCTATCTGGGGTTTGAGTTAGAACCCAACCAACCAACCCTATTGGAATTTCTCAAAAAAACAGTCGCACCAGAAGACTGCATTTACCCAACACAAGACAACGACAACTTATTTCTCATCCCCGCCGACGACCAACTTGATACCGTACAAGATTATTTATCTAACAGTGGAGTGGGTGCAACCTTACTCAAGCGACGATTGGAAGCCATCAGCAAAATATTCAAAGTGTGCATAATCGATGCCCCACCCCAGCGATCGCAAATTTGTTTAACAGTCATCGGCGCAGCAGATTTTTTAATTATCCCCGCCGAAGCATCAGTTAAAGGTTACGGTTCGCTAGTGCGGACACTGGACTTACTCAGTGGCTTGCAAGATGTCGGCGCAACGAATGCCCAAGTATTAGGTGTTTTACCCTTCCGAGATCGCTGGTTTGGGAACACCCAAGCCCAAGAAAGTCGGGCGGCTGTAGATGGAATGCGTGACGAAGTTGGCGAGGAGTCAGTTATACCCTCAATCCGCGAATCAGAACGCTACAAACAAGCCATCAACAAACGTACAACTTTGAGCGAGTTGGGATATAACGACTTGGAATATCCCTTTGAAATTTTAATTGAGAAAATTCACGCTGCACTTGGGAGTAAATAAACATGTCAGATAACGTACTCAGCCAACTACGTAACAAACGCAATCGCCCCACAGTGGAACCACGCCAAGATGCACTCGTTCCCAAAGTACAACCCGAACCCCAAACAGAAGAACAAAACTCACCACAGGAAACCAGCCCAGTACCAGCTACCGACAACCCAACTGCTACACCAGCAGACACAATCGCTGAACTTCAAGCCGAACTGGAAAAGTACCCCGAAACACGACGACATTCAGCCATCGTCCTAGAAAAAGACCTTGACCAAGAATTAACACGCTTTTGTAAAGATAGCGGAATCACTGTTGAGGTATTTCTAGAAGCTGCTTGGACTTTTGCTAATGCAGATAACGCACTTTTAGAAAAAATCACCACAGAAGCCAAACGCCGCTACGACCAACGTAAGCGAGTCGGTCAAATTAAACGGTTAATAACTATGTTGAGTAATTCAGCTAAGTGATAAATGTTGGGCGATAGATGTTGGGCGATCGCCGTTATATCGGGTTAGCTAAAACTCATCTACAGCTGGGTATAAAACTGCTCATAAGGTTCTCAATCGTTTCATTGCTGAACTAATCGGTTCAGTTTAGCTGTTTGAGGAATTCGCCAACGGTATCTTCGCTACTTTCCCCCCAAATAAACCTGTGCTGATTCCTTCCGTATAGAATCAGGTATAGAAATATTCAAAAATCCAAAGCAGAGATAGCGTTTTGCTTCTGCTTCTCCGTAACCCCCAGATAACGCTCCAAAGCAGCTAAAGTCCGATGCCCCGATATCTCCTGAATATGGCGTAACGGTATCCCCGCATCGCTCATCCTGGTTAACGCCGTCCTCCTGAAACTGTGGGTACTCACCCCTTCAATCCCCAGCCGCAAACAGGTATCTCTGAGGATTTTATCAGCACTCACCTTGTGGATATGTCCCAACCCATGCCGCCCCGGAAATAAAAACTCCTTGCGGCGATTGGGGTTGTACTCTTCTAAATACTGCTTCAGCTTGGGATGCACTTGAATTTCCCTAGTATCCCGCTTGCCCTTAGTGTTAACGCTCCGTAACACCAACACCCCCCTAACCCCATTGCTGCCAAACACATCATTTACCGCCAAAGTGCAGGCTTCGTTAATTCGGCAGGCAGCATAAAGACACACGCCAAACAAAGCCCGATCGCGCGGGTTGACAAAGCCCTCGGTAAATAGGAGATTAATTTGGTCGGGAGTAAGGATTTCTGCTCGACCGAAACGATTTATTTTCATAGGGTCTAGCTTACATTGTCTAACTGCCAGAAGATAAAGTAAACGACTCAACCCCTGATTATATCGTTCCGGTGTCGTCTCCTATTAGCCGTTCTTATCAATTTTTTCCCGCAAAAGCGCCAAAAACACTCAATTGATAGTTTCCGCTTATGATAGCGCTGATATCAGCGACTACGAGAGAGATGTAGTAGGCTTGTACTGATGGTTGATAGCAAAGATATCCTATGGCAGAAAAGCCGATGATTGGGGCGAGATGCCCAGAGGCGTGGCAGGAAAAGATTAAAAACATTGCCCAGTTAACAGGACGCACAGAGGCGGATGTAGTCAGAGAGGCGCTGGGGCAATACTTAGGCTTGGTTGACCCCAAGGCAGTAAAACGCGCCCTAGATGACCATGAGGAGCGTTTAAGTAGGCTGGAGGCAAAATTGGGGCGTTTAGCGGGATGATGAATCACCCAGCAAGGGGTCATCGTGCCAAAACGGGTCGCCACCGAGATACCCGCGATCGCTCTTAAATTCGCTAGTAGAGCTAAGAAGTAAGTTTTCCTGAAAGTACATAAAGATGGAAATTTAACTGAATCGCCGATTGTCTATTTATTTTCGCCACATTATATTCATTGAAATATTTTGAGAGTTGATAAAGTGAAAAAAATTACTAAGTCTGTTTTTGTATCTAGCTTGGTTGGTTTGACTTTGGGTTTCTTCCCAAGCCTAATAATTCAAAGTGCTAATGCTCAATCTACAAAATCTTGTAGTATAGCCAGCTTAAATTCTACATATCGTAAATTAGGCGAACTTCCAATTCTAGAAGCAAGAACAAGTGGAGCAAGTTATACCAGTACGGCTTATAGTGCTGGAAATAAACGCTTCGTTTATATGGTTTTTGACTCTGCTAAAAAACCTGTGGCGCGTGTAGACTTGGTTTACTCTACCAATACAAAAGGTCGTAACGTTGCTAACATTAAAGTCTGCGGAGATGTTCAACAATCCTCAGAGCGACCATTGATTAAGTTTAATTTTGTAAATGGAAAATCGATGGGGGTTTACACATTGGGAACTCAAAATCTAACTCAAGTTGTTCCAAAGTTAGCACATACAACGACTATTCAAACTGTATTTGATGCCACCTAAGTAAGTCGGTGAGAATAAACCTAACTATGTAACAGAATGTAAAATCGGCATAACCCTTGGTAAAAAATTTATTACTCAGTTTCTTAGTTTGAGGTTTTGAAAGCCGCTCCTCTTAACTACCCTAATTCTTGTAATATTGCATCAACAGTTGCTTTTAGTTGGGGTAAATTCTGCTCAACCACGCCCCAAACTCGATTTAAGTTTACTTTTAAATAATCATGAATCAGTACATCCCTAAAACCAGCTACTTGCTGCCAAGGAACATCGGGATAAGCTGCTCTGATTTCGGGAGACAACCGCTTGGTTGCTTCCCCCATAATTTCAAAATTTCTAATTACTGCATCTTGAATTATCGTGGTTTGCAAAAATGCCTCTTTACCATCCTGGGTATAAGATTCGATGCGCTCGATACATTCCTTAATATTGCTCAAGTACAGGCGATCATCTCTCATAAAACCACAGCTTCCCGCAACACCTTATCTCTAATCAATTCATGTAGTGTTTCTGGCTCCGTCACATCCACTTTACGTCCTAGCAATTCTTCTAAAGACTGCATCAAAGCAATCTGGTCTAGCAAGGTTCGTTGTGGTTCAAGTTCTACCAAAAAATCTACATCACTGTCTGGTCTTGCCTCTCCTCTAGCGACAGAACCAAACACACGGATATTATACGCCCCATACTTAGCAGCAATTCTCAAAATTTCTTCCCGGTAAGCCTTAAGTATTTCATCCATGCCCATAGCCTAACCCCAAGTGATTGCAACCAATTTATTTCTACTTTTAGCTTGGCATTTTCAGCCAACTGCTGCTGTTTCAGTTTAACGAAATCCTAAAGAACGAAAGCACGATTACCCCTGATTCTCTGCCCAGTATTTGAAAATACGCTGTAATAGCTCGACCTGAGTACAACCGTAAGTCGCCGCCGCAATTTTAAAATCCTTTTTAAATTCCGCAGGTACTTTAAAATTTAAGTTGCTTAATTCCCCTGGTTCAGGTTTGTCCAAATTGGACTTTGTTTCCTGAATGCTAGGAGGTTCACCTTTTTTCGGTTTACGTGGTGGTGGGGGTGGTTTGGTTGCCATGTTATACCAATTCACAATTCACAATTCGCAATCAAAAAACTTAGATGCAGCAAAGCTTTCAGGATTTACATCTGTATCATATTTTTCGTTAAATGGTATTATCCCTCTTTTGTTACCTTGGGGAAAGAATAATCCGAAATTATTATATTTACGTCTTTTTTCAATAAAGGAATTTAAATGACAAAATTAAGACGCGACCGCACAATTCATATTTTGTTTAGTTTTCAGAGTAGAGATAGTATTTTTCTCTCCTCGTAGTAACAAAAGAGGGATTATTCCTCGTACTCACTCAACAAATCAATAATTCCTTGGGCTACTTGTTCTGCCCGTTGCTTTAAAGTTGGAAACCTAACCTCAGAAACAGCACGACCGTTATCAGAAGCCTGTCGGTAAGCTGTCTTTTCAGGAATTGAACCTGCTACTGTGACATAACCAGCTTTTTGAATATACGAACATGCTTCCTCAATTTCATTTTCGGTGATGTTTTCACAAGAGAGGACACGCTCAATCCGGTATCGAAAAAACGTAAAATCAAGGGTTTTCAAACTTTTGCGTAACATAACTTTACAACGTGTCCCAATTTGCGCGTATCCCGGTTGAACCCCTATTTACGCCGTGAAACTGTTAACAAAAAAAATGACCTGATGAAAATATTTTCATCAGGTCTACTAGTGTCTTTTCTAACTTTAACTATCTATGTGCCGCGCTAACCTCCACAATTCTCTCGACCAATTCCCAACCTTGGGGGTAGGGCTTGGGTAGCAGCCGAGGTATGTGGAAAATGGGACACGTTGTAAACAAATATTACGGAAAGTCCTTTAACAATTTACTAACTTGCCCATTAATGACCTTTTTAGGGGATGTTTTCACAAGAGAGGACACGCTCAATCCGGTATTGAAACAACGCATAATCAAGGATTTTCCAACATCTGCGTTACATATCTTTATATCGTGTCCCATTTTGCGGGTATCGCGGCGGCTACCCTAGTCCTGGTAAGCCTTTTAGTCTCTTTTCGCAACCGATAGCTATAACCTATACGGTGTAGTGCTTTCAGTGATTTCTTCTGTTAAAAAGCAACAGGTCTAATCGTTTTGTATTTACGTTTAGCAACAGAGTTAGCGCCAAATGCACTAACAGCTAGTAAACCAAATATAGAAGCAGGTTCTGGTACAGAGGTTGTTGGAGGTGTTACAACAATTTCAGCTTTGATTTTCTTATCGATTGCGCTACCGAAATCTGCAAACGTACTGGCTTCAAGAACAAATCCAGGTGTTCCATCACCATTTACACCTCCTATCACTTCGTTTGCATAGAAAGCTTTGACACTAGGACTACCACCAATAACAATACCGTTGATTGCATCGACACCACTGCTTAAAGCATTATTGCGTGCGGTAGCTGTATCTATACCATCGTTTTCTTCTCCATCCCCAGATACATCAATAACTTGACGCGCTCCATCAAACAAGTTATTGCTAAACCCAGGTGTTGCAAAGGAAATTGCTGAACCGGGAGCAGTTAAACCAGAGAAAGCGCGACTAGAACCATTAATAGCATTCGCAAAATCCTGTGATGCTTGTACGCTATCTATTAGAGTCCAACCTACAGCTTCTTTTTGCTGACCAGCACTAGACCAATAAATGAAATTGACTGCAATTTTACCCTCTTTACCCTTAGAAATGAAGTCATTGAACAAAGAGGCATTAGAAAAAACATTTACATAACCCTGCTTTTGCAAATTAAATTCCGTAGAGTCAACACTTCCTGATACATCTACAAGTAAAGATAGTTCTAAATCAACAGAAGTAAGACTTGCTGCATTTGCGCTCGCACAGATAGCTAGTGTTCCTAAACCAGTAGATACAATTAATAATGTAGTTCTGAAAAGATTGGAAAGCTTCATAATTTATTGCTCAAAAATGTTTTTTAAAACTCAAAAAAGTCTCAATTGAATTCATATTGAGATACACACGAAAAATTCGACTAACTGAATGACAGTAGATTTACAAATATAGATATGGTAAATAACTAAATCTGTAACCGGACTTGCTCAATACTTCCGTGTATTTCTGTACCTAAATTAATGTAGAGATTTTTCTTTGGCTAGAGTTTATACTGAGATTTACAGAAATATTACAATAAGATTTCAAGTAAATAATCATTGAAATCCTTATTACAAAAGCTATGTATAGTTTTTTGATATAAATCTAATTTATAAAAGCTTACAAAGTTAATTTGTTTATTTATCTGTACTTGAAATGGTAACTCCCGGTTAGCTTGCTACTCAAGCTCCTTATGCGATTGGGTTTTTTCCGTGCTTCTCAAAATAATCATTTCAAGCTTCGGCTAGCATTGCTTGAACCGATTTATCTTTCTCCCACCCGATAATTTTAAGTTGCCGTGACACAGCCGGGTCAAAAAATCCGGTAATCGCCTTCTTCCCCACGCGGCTGGGGGGAACATCACTCTTAGTGGATTCCACTGTCTTAGAGTTTTTTTTGTAACTCTTATTGATAATTTAATTGGACAGATATTGTCTAGATTGGGGTGGGGTGAAAGTAGCGAACGTGTCATGAGCCGCCACGTAACGCCTGAAAGTATCTGTCGGTGGAAGGATAATCTGCCGCGACTGGAACCATAATTTTGCCTCTTTAAGAGCTGTGATACTTATTCTTAGGTTCGAGCGATCGCATTCTTTTTTGAGCTCATCAAAAAAGCTACAAAATCCACAGTTCTTAAAATTCTGGGATTGATTGAAAAATTTGCAGTGGTTACAATTCATATCAAATATCCTTTGGATGTTTTCCGACTTATGGGCGATCGCAATCTTTTCCAGGGAAGGCGTTCGCCTTGGTATTTGTGGCTATCCTCAAGCGGTTGACTTGGTTAACCTATTTCTATTATCACCGTAGTCTCTCCAGTGGTCAACCAGGTAAACCATAAGTTTTAAAATCTATGTATTCTCTTCACAGTAATAAGTTGACTTGGTTAACCAACTAGAACATTATAGATATAGTAGTTAACCGAGTTAACCCTATATGAGATTGGTAAGCTTTAAAGTGCCTGATGATATTGCTGAACAGTTGGAAGCTTTACAGACTCCAGAGGATAGCTCTATATCCTTGGTGGCTAAACGGATATTGTTAGGGGCGATCGCCACAGCCGAACGCAAAACCACGACCGATGAAAAATTAGATATTCTGATTGGGGAACTGGCAGCAATAAAAAAGCTTTGTCCTTAAGTGGTCAACCAGGTCAACTACTTGAGGATAAGATAGGTCAACCAAGTCAACCGACTAGAGAAAATGATACTAGTCAACCAGGTCAACCAGGTCAACCGACTAATTTAAAAACGTCTAACTTAATTCCCGCGTATTCCGATGGGAAATATGATTATTTTACCCGTGGTGATGTTGCCGATTTTTTTGGGGTCAAAGTCCAAAGCGTACATGATGGCTTATCTGGGAAATCTAAAACGCAAGGCGATCGCCTAAAACAGTTTGGTTTTGAAAAGGTGCAAACACCGCCAAAACAAGCCCCCAAGGCGACAATCAGGCGAAAAATTACCCTTTGATTTCTGCCATGGCTTAAATCCATCTGCGTATATACGCAGATGCAACAATCAGGCGAAAAATTGCCCTTTGATTTCTGCCTACAAAGGGCTAGAATCCTTGTATCAAAATAGTTTCAACGCCTACACCCCTATTTTTGGGGGTGTTTTTGTGTTGGCAGCTGTAGACGTTTTTTTGATGGGGTGCAATCACCCTCAAAAGCCACAAAAAAAGCCTGCTTTGAATTCCGTGGAATTACTCCAAAGCAGGTTAAAAGCTTGATTGTGCGGTGTTTTTGGATTGTAGATGGGTCGTAGGCGAGGTGTAGACTTTGAAAAACAAGTGCGTATATACGCACTAGATTTAAACTTTCACAATGTTAAAAAAGGCTAAAAATCGAATCGCTTTTTTTTAATAGGGACAAAATCGGACAATTCTGCATAATTCTCCCTTAATGGGGTGAAAGTAGCGAAGCTGCTACCCCCCTATTTGGCTCAGTGCCTTGGTGTTCTAATTTTTTATACTTCTGAGCCAAATTAGAAATACATAACGTGGGCTTTAATTAACAGACATCAATTACTGCGGTCTATTTGTGGACTGGCGTATCACTTCAACCCGTTCTCCTAGAGAATCCGTGACACTGACAACGCCAGTGTTGGGATTTACGTTTACGTTGCAACTATTTGGACATCTGTAAGTAATGCCGCCGACTGTCACTAATTGCTCTGCAAGAGCGGGTGCTGCTGACATTAATCCGGCAAAAACTAAACAAACGGGTAAGAAACGACGCATAATGTTCTCCATTAATTGAAATTGATTGAGTAGAACTATTTGGCTCAGTGCCTTGGTGTTCTAATTTTTTATACTTCTGAGCCAAATTAGGGGTATGCAGTTTTTGAAATATGTGTTGAGTTTTTCTACGGGAATAATCTTATTTAGTATTGAGTGAGGTCGAACGCAAAACCACTACTGATGAAAAACTAGACACCTTAATTGCAGAGGTGGCTGCTATAAAAAAGCTTTGTCCTTAATCGGTCAACCAGGTCAACCTAACGAAGCGGAAAAGGTCAACTAGGTCAACCGCTTGAGGTTAAAACAATAGAATTAAAGCCCACGTATTCCGATGGGAAATATGATTATTTTGCCAGTGGTGATGTTGCCGATTTTTTTGGGGTCAAAGTCCAAAGCGTACATGATGGCTTATCTGGGAAATCTAAGACGCAAGGCGATCGCCTAAAACAGTTTGGTTTTGAAAAGGTGCAAACACCGCCAAAACAAGCCCCCAAAGCGACAATCAGGAGAAAAATTACCCTTTGATTTCTGCCTACAAAAGGCTAGAATCCTTGTATCAAAATAGTTTCAACGCCTACACCACTATTTTTTGGGGTGTTTTTGTGTTGGCAGCTGTAGACGGTTTTTTGATGGGGTGCGATCGCCCTCAAAAGCCACAAAAAAGCCTGCTTTGAATTCCGTGGAATTACTCCAAAGCAGTTTAAAAGCTTGATTGTGCGGTATTTCAGGATTGTAGATGGGTCGTAGACGAGGTGTAGACTTTCAAAATCTCGTGCGTATAGATGTTAAGAAGGGCTAAGAATTGAAGCGTTTTTTTTAGGGTGACAAAATCGGACAAAATCGGACAGTGGATAATTTTTTATAGTCTCCAACCGAGGCGATCGCCTTCCCCAACTGTTTCACCAATACCCTTATCAGCTAGGACTTGAAAAAGTATTCTAATTTCATCAGCTGTGATATTCCCAAATAATCGGACATTCTGCTGTAAATATCGGGCTTTGATGATTTCCCCTTGCAGCCTATCACCCGCGTCGATGATGGCTTGCTCAAATTCATTTAATAGCTGTGGGGTTGGTTCTGTCACCTGTGGTAACTGTGGTGATGTTGAAACCACACCCCATCCACTTAGGTCAAGTTCGCACGGCATATCATCGACCATAAAGCGCTTTTTCCCGCCCAATTTGAGCCACTGAGATAGGCGTTCATCTTTGAGCTTAGTTTTGGCATACGACACACCAAAACTCCCCAGACGGACTAAAACAAAGCAACTGTACAGAGTTTCCTTGTCACCTGCCAAGCCGAAATTCTCAGCAGTGTCATTTTGAGCGAGACAACAGATAAATTGTTTGTAACGCCTTCCACGCTTGGCTAAACGCTTAATCCACGTTGCCGCATTGTCGCACTCATCAACCAGGATGGGGAATTCCTCAGCAATCAAAAACCGCTCACGACCGGATAAAACCGAGTCACCGCGATCGCCCCGAAGTTGTACTAGCTCCTGTAGTACTTTGAGGTCATCCCCCATAGCTTGGTTTATTGCCGCAAAATCTCCCTTCCTACCGATTACATTTAATTGGTCAAGCCACGCCCAATCATCGGGTTTTGAGTCGCTATCATAGACCACGACCGAGCCACCGATTTTTGATGATAGATACTGCGTAAATGTTGATTTACCGTCACCAGTGCCACCGACCAGGGCAACGTGTTTCTGTTTTTTCTGGATGTACTCAATTGGGTTGTTAATCAGGTTTTCTGGTTGCCAGTCAGCAGTTAGCGCGGGAACTGTGATAGATAACTGTTGATTTGGGGCGGTTTGTTGGCTTATCCACGCTTTGAAATTTAACCGCGATGCTTCATCAGTATCCTTCAAAATTTCCCCCAATTGCTTGACCGTTGTTCGCTGGCTAACACCAAGGCACAATGCACCCACCGAACAACCAAACAACCATGGCTTGATTTTCCGGCTTTGGGTTGCACCTAAGCTTAGGAGGGCGATCGCCACAACCAAACATCCCCAAGATGCAAACTTGGCGCGCCAATGCATTGTTAAATATTGTTGCAATTGGCTAGGGTGTAAATCCAAGTCACACCCCCAAAACCAAGCCGAACAAAATTAATAAAAAGCGACAAGCGACAAAAATGCGGCACTCTGGAAACTGCCAAGCAATGCTACAGATTGAAATTAGGATTACTACAGCAAAAATCCAAAAAATTCTGATAGCAACTGGAAATACATCCCAAAGGGAAGCAATCAACGCTGGCAAGGTGATATGGGCAAGCATCGAGTAACCAGAGTCAATCAAATTTGTTGGTAGGGCGATCGCCTTTATTAATTCCTCCTTATATTGTTGAATTGCCGATAACTTGATGGGAGTATGTGCAATTGTTTGATGTTGAGTCGCTGGAATATCAATTATTATTGGCTGTTCATCTGCCATACAAAACTCCCTGCCTAAATGATTCAAACTCAACCCGACACCGCGTTAGGTCGTTTTTTGATTCTGTTGATTGGATAAGTAAATGGGCGATCGCCAGCACTCCAACGACCGCCCAAAGTAAGTTATTAGGTTGATTCATCGGGGGTGAGGTTTTCCTGTGAATCTAGAATTTGATTGAAACAGTACAGCGTATTTTCTGGCTGTGGTTCCTCCACGTCCCCTTGCTGTGGTCCATCATCACAAGGGGGAGAAAAAATGTCATAAACTTCCCACATCATCAAAACATCGCCTTGTTATCGACGGGGGTTGTAATTAAATCGACCGCAAAACCTTGACCGTAGCCGATTGCAAGAGATTTTCGAGTTTTGAGGCATACAGCTTTTGAGCGGGAGGTTTTTATATATAAGCTCCCACCATCTGGAGTTAAGGAAAAAATTTGATGGTTCTCAATCGAATCCCATGACATTGGTTCCTTTGCAACGTATGCAGTGTAATTAACTTGATGCATGCTTGCTAACGCTGTAACGCTTGGTAAACCTACGGTTTTTCGGGTTCGCTTAGGCTTATCCAGACTTGGTTTTGACGCTCCATTGCTGTTGTTTTGAGCGCTTGTACTAGTTCCGCTTGATGCTTGTGTATCTGCCATTAAGGTTTATTCCCCTTGTTTGATGGATTTTTACGCATAGAAAACTGTCACCGCAAATGGCTGTATGCCTTGCTGTGAAAAGATTTTCGTATTTTCACTGAAAATACATTAACACAATATGCAGTATTGTATATACTTACATGTATATCATTAATGACAATAGCCCATATCCCCCCTTGATGGCACAATTGGCAAGATATGTATTTATTACAGTTTTTGCAGTATGACGACTGATGCCAGTAATGAGGAGAAAAGTATTTCTCTGAGAATTCTTATGCCGGAAAAGCTTAAAAATCAGTTCAAAGGTATCTGTGCCATGGAAGGCTCAAATATGAGTGAGATGATTACTCAGTTTGTTCAACGCTATGTGGATGACTACGAAACTAGGAGAAAAACTAAAAAGTAAACCGCGATCGCCCTTAAGCGCCTTTGAGTTTTAGTTGGCATTTGCGTATTTACGCAAATGCCAACAGCTTCCAATTTCAATTATCAAAAATATTTAAACTATCAAAAGCCTTATTATTGCCTTTAAATCAAGACATTTCACTACACCATCGACAATCCCCGACAATGGTTGTCGGGGATTGTCGGGGATTGTCGGGGATTGTCGAGGCAAATATTGCAGCAAAATGTGTTCGCAGTTGGAGTTAGCGACAGCGCGGGGAAAGGATTACAGTTAAAGCAAATTATTGCTAAAAACACAAGCAAGCTGTTACAAATCTTTTTTGGATTTTGGGTTTTTCCTATTTCTTTTTTTCGGAAATCGATGTATGTTAATTAACAACTTGCGAGAGAGTATCAAAATCTAGAATTTTTCCCTTCATTTAAAAAGTTTGGCTTAATGCCAATGCAAGTTACATGAAAGCCCACGGAAGGGAATCCCCCAGTGGGCTTTTGTGTATGAATTATTATTTTGTGGAGAAAAATCTATGATTAGACAAAAAAAGATGAATCAAATTTTTTATCTAAAGCTAGCCTCTGTGAAAGTCCAGGAATCCTGAAAATTCAAAAACCCTGTGGTTGTAAAACCTTCATAGTGTTAACCCTGTGGTTGTAAAATCCCTATGGTGTTAACCCTACAGTGTTTGATATACCAAGGCTAATAGCGCTTCTCGCAACAGCACCACCTGTACGCAGACAAAAAATTGATTCAACCAAATCAATTTTAAAAAATTACTAGCTATTAGCGTACCAAACATGAAGGAATAACACCACAGAGTACATACATACTCTATGGTGCAATCTCATGTATACAAAATATACCACACAATCCCAACCAGATAACCGTACATTTCAATTTTCCGTCAACACTTCAGGACGGGATAAGGATTGGGATTTCCAGAAATTAAACCGAAACTTCCGCGATCGCGCTGGCAACATCAGGGATGTAATAGACCATATCCAAAAAGGTCATGCGCTTTGCGCTGGCTTATTGGGTGGGAATTGGCGTGCAAAGCGTAATGTTATCGGCTCAAACTGGTTGATGTTGGATATTGATAATTCATCAAAGGATGGCTATCAGCATCAACTGACAATCGATGAAGCCTTAGAGCATCCATTCATTAAAAACTATGCTTGCCTGATTTACACCACTGCAAGTCATAAGCCAGAGTGGCATAAATTCAGGTTAATTTTTTTACTTCCTGAGTTTGTAAAAAATTGTGAAATTTTAGAAGCTTTAACCCGTCGATTGATGACGGTGTTACCCCATGACCCAGCTTGTAAAGATGCATCGCGGGTTTTCTATGGCTCAACCAAGGCAACATTCCCACTAATCCAGCCCGATACCACCCTGCCTAAAGAGTGGATAACCGAGGCGATCGCCACTGTTGAGCGGGAAAAAATCGAGTTTGAGCAACGCTTGGCAGAGTTTGAAAAGCGGAAAAATGAATTAAAGCAACTAGCTGATATTGAGGGCTGGAATCAGGATGAATTGATTCAACAGGCACTAGACTGCATTCCCCCAAGGTTGCCAGGTAGTGGGAATTATCAAGAGTGCCTAACTGTTTTGATGGCATTAAATGACCATTATGGAGCAGTTGAAGGGGAAGCGATCGCCGAACGTTGGTCGCCAAGCATCAAGGGTACAACCTGGAATATATCGGCAAAGTTCCGAAGTTTTGCAGCATCCACAGGTAAGCGAGTAACCGTTGGTTCGCTGTTCCATATTGCCAAACAATACGGGTTTAGATTCCCAACCAAGGTTTTTTACAATCAACCCAAGGGCGATCGCCTTTGCAGTCGGGAGCAATGGGAAGTTAAGCACGGTTGGCGGGAACTGGTTGCAGCTTGTAGCAAGGAATACGGGAGAATATGCAACCTATTCAAAGCGCCAAAAACGCAGGGCAACGGACTCCATCTGCGTCCGGACGCAGATGAAAAAAATCCGACCTCACAAGCACGCGGTGAAGTGCAATATTATCAACCCGGCGATCGCCTTGCTACTTGGCAGCAGTTGGCTAAGGAAGGGAAAAAATACATTCTAGATATCAGTCAGGCTGGCACTGGGAAAAGCCACACGACGGCACAAGCCCAACCCGGTGATTTTAATGTGGATAAGCTTTTTTACATCTCCAACGACCACAGGAACCCCACTATAGACGGGTTGAGAGATTGGACAGATTTACCATCGCGGCACAATGGCTTAATTCAAGATGGCGATCGCGTTCGGCATCCCAAAACTGGAGAGACACCCAACCTCCCAGGGAATTGTCACCGTTCGCATTTATTCAGAATCCTTGCGAGTAAAGGTTTTTCGGAAGTAAACACAGAATCATCCATCAATCCAATTTGTGGCACTTGTCCCCTTTCCCACATCTGCAAGGGAGTGACAGCACAACCACAACCGGGTGCAAGCTTCCGACACGACCGGGCGATCGCACTCCAAAACAACAGGATTCGAGCGCATTTAGACACAGTTCCCCAATTGAAAACAGACTCCCCCGACGGTGAAATCTCACAGAAAAAAAACGGCGCTTTTATTGATGAAGTTTCCCGCCAACTCAACCCCATCAACGAGATTTCAATTAGCTTGCATGAGTTTGACTCAAGTCTAATGCAATTGCAAACAGACTTACCCGAAGTTTGGGAAGTAATCAAACCAATTGCCCTTAAAATACGCCCAAGCTTATCGGGAGATACACCAATTACCCAAGATACTAGACATGGTTGGAACCACAATCAATTACTAGAAGCAATTGGAAATATCCCAGATTTAACGAACGTCATTGAACAATTGCAAAGCATACAGCCAGACATTGCAGACTTGGTAAAAGATGCTGATTCTGTATCTCTGCAATGTTTAGATAAAAAGTGCAAGCCTAAAAAGTCAAAGGAAACTCAACCAGAAACGACAAGTAATGATGTAGAAACTACCCAGAAGGAATACAATAATCTTAAATTAACACTTAAATATATCCGCTCAAAATTCCGAACGGAAGCAAGCCAGGAAACCAGAGAAAACCTTAAAAATCTCCCCTCAAACTGGTTGACTCCACTATTAGAAATATTGTCAGGGAGTGTTAGCGGTGCTATTAGAATCAAAAACGGAGAGTTAATACTAAACATCAAAAACGAGCGCCAACCAAACATCATTAAAAGCTTTGATTTTGTGGTGATGATGGATGCTACCGCCAATGTCGATGAATTGGCTTTGATGCTGGGAATTAAGCCAGAGGAGATAACTGTAATATCTGAATTACAACCAGATTACAATAATCTCAAAATTCATCAAATCAACGATATGGGGTTGATGGGCAAGGATAGAAGTCCAACAGCATCTAAACGCTTGGAAGCTTTGCGGACTGAATTGGGCGATCGCCACCAATCACTAGGAGTTATCGACCATTTGGCAGTTAAAGCAGATGATGATGGTTATTGGTTTGTGAGTAATCGAGGTTCAAATGAGTATCTCAAGAATGATGCCCTACTATTAATTGGCAGCCCTAGACAGAACATTGGCGCACTGCAACAAAAATATATAACCCTGACGGGCGATCGCAACATCGACCGAGAATCGCCAGGTTTTGCAGCATTTGTACAAAATCAACTACAAGCCGAAATCATACAGGGTGTGGGAAGGTTACGCGCCAACCGTAGACCAAACGAACAATTAACCTGTTACTTAGTAAGTAACCTAGATTTATCTTTCTTAGTGGAAAAATATCCAGGGGCGACGGCGGTAAAATCCGAGGCATTCATTATCACCCCCAAAGCGGGAACCCCAACCCAACAAACCCGCCATACCATCATGCAAGCATTCAAGGACTTGAAAACCAGAGGGGAGAAAATCACCCAACAGGCGATCGCCACTGCTGCAAAGTTGAGCCAACCACTGATAAGTAAGGTATGCCGTGATTTTGGTGGTTGGGGACAGCTGAAAAAATTATTACTAGTCCTAATAGATTCTTTATATAGGGGTAGTAATAATTTCTCACCACTAGATGAGAGTGAGCAGTGGTTGATTAACCAGTACTTACCCCAATTGGTTGAACTTGAACCAATCGAGTGTGTCAAGGAAGTACTAGAAGTATTCAAAACCTTTGGTAATAAGGATTTTGAGCGCTTAATGACTCAAACAAGCTTGGATATTCGACAAAAAATACTGAGTGCTATTTTCAACTTGCTACCACTGGAAGGCATCAGCTTGATATTCCCTGATGTTGGGAAAGCCCAATCTTAATCACAAAAAATCATTGAGAATATTCAGCCCCCAAATTGGACTAGAAGCCCAATTAATGCAGCCGGAATAGAAACTATTGGCAGCCAGAATTGGCATGTTTGTCTAAAATGTATAAAATAATGTCTAAATAATTAGTTAATTATGCGTAAGCTGTTACTTGGTATATTCGGTAGTGTTGTAATCGCATTACCTCAATCTGTAATGGCTACAGTGGGATTTGCGGAATGGGAAGTGACAACAGCCAACGGTAATTTTATTACCCACAGTGACCCATACAAAGATGAGTGCGGCACCTGTTTAATGAGCAAGCAGCGTAAAACTTTAGCTTCCCAAGTTCAATGGTGGAGATATTATCGCAGGCATGTTACAGGTCAAGCGGCTGAGGGTTACTTTTTGCTTGACGAGCGTACCCAAAGTATTCAATTTTGGGATAGTGAAGCAGAATTAGAGAAGGCTGTGGCACTTGCGAATATTGGTAAGCCTGTTTCGCAACGCATGACCAGGCAAGACGGTTGGAATGCAACATGGATTCCGATAATGCGGCAAATGTACTGTGATAAAAAGAATGTTGAGCGTGTACTGGCAGAAATCCCTAACCAATCGGAAAGGGAAGCTATGCGTAAAAAATATAAAGAACAGTGCCAACTTTTGAAGTCTCAGCTTTTACCAAAAAA
Organism: Calothrix sp. 336/3; assembly: GCF_000734895.2. GTDB lineage: Bacteria > Cyanobacteriota > Cyanobacteriia > Cyanobacteriales > Nostocaceae > 336-3. The sequence goes on from NZ_CP011384.1 coordinate 19,151, forward strand.
TAAATAGGGCTTACTTAATATCCTTATTTTAAATTTTATCGCCACCACCGTGAAACATCTTGGATAGCAGAAGCTGTATCTCTCAATGCTTGTTCGCCACCTAAAGTATCTATAATTGGAGTTAATATATTTATATCACTAAGTAAACCTGGGCGAGTGTAAACAGATAAGATGTGAAGAGTTTTTCCCCAGAGACAAAAAAGTTGAGTTTTTTGTATTTGTAAAAGTTTATCCACCAAACTACTCAGGACTTGGGCGCGATGCTTCTCATCCTGAATCTTCCTAGCAGCAGCTACAGCCTCTGGTAACAATTCTGGCAATTTATTAGCCAAATTACTTAGAACATCAGCACGATACTCTTCATCCTGAATCTCCCTAGCAGCAGCTACAGCCTCTGGTAACAATTCTGGCAATTTATTAGCCAAATTACTTAGAACATCAGCACGATACTCTTCATCCTGAATCTCCCTAGCAGCAGCTACAGCCTCTGGTAACAATTCTGGCAATTTATCAGCCAAATTATTTAGAATACAGGCGCGATACTTTTCATCCTGAATCTCCCTAGAAGCAGCCAGAGCCTCTGGTAACAATTCTGGTGGCAATTTATCAGCTAAACTACTTAAGGCATCGACGCGATACTTTTCATCCTGAATCTCCCTAGAAGCAGCCAGAGCCTCTGGTAACAATTCTGGTGGCAATTTATCAGCTAAACTACTTAAGGCATCGACGCGATACTTTTCATCCTGAATCTCCCTAGAAGCAGCCAGAGCCTCTGGTAACAATTCTGGTGGCAATTTATCAGCTAAACTACTTAAGGCATCGACGCGATACTTTTCATCCTGAATCTCCCTAGAAGCAGCCAGAGCCTCTGGTAACAATTCTGGTGGCAATTTACCAGCCAAATCACTTAGATTATAGGCGCGATTATACTCATTCTCAATCTCCCTGGTAGCAGCCAGAGCCTCTGGTAATAATTCTGGGAATTTATCAGCTAAACTACTTAAGGCATCGACGCGATACTTTTCATCCTGAATCTCCCTAGCAGCAGCTACCGCCTCTGGTAATAATTCTGGGAATTTATCAGCTAAACTTCTTAGAAGATAGGCGCGATACTCCTCATCCTCAGTCTCCCTGGCAGCAGCCAGAGCCTCTGGTAATAATTCTGGTGGCAATTTATCAACCAAACCTCTTAAGTTGTCGAAGCGACAATACTCACTCTGAATCACCCTGGCAGCAGCCAGAGCCTCTGGTAGCACTTCTGGAAATTTATTAGCCAAATTACTTAGAGCATCGAAATGAAACGCATCATACCCAATCTCCCTAGCAGCAGCTAGAGCCTCTGGTAACAATTCTGGCAACTGAACAGCCAAACTACCCAGAATAGAGGCGCGAAACTCTCCATCTTCAATCTCCCTAGTAGCAGCCACGGCTTCTGGTAACAATTCTGGTGGCAATTTAACCGCCAAACTACTTAAGGCTTGGGCGCGATACTCCTCATCCTGAATCTCTATGGCAGCAGCTAGAGCCTCTGGTAACAATTCTGGAAATTTATCAGCCAAACTACTTAAGGCTTGGGCGCGACTTGAATCAAACTGAATCTCCCTGGCAGCAGCCAGAGCCTCTGGTAACAATTCCGGCAATTTACCAGCCAAACTACTGAGAATATAGGCGCGATACTTCTCATCCTTAATCTCTCTGGCAGCAGCCACAGCCTCTGATAACAATTCTGGTGGTAATTTATTGGCTAAACTACTTAGAGCATCGTTGCGACGCTTTTCATACTCAATCTTCCTGGCAGCAGCTAGAGCCTCTGGTAACAATTCTGGCAATTTATCAGCCAAACTACTTAAGGCTTCGGCGCGATACATTTCATCCTGAATTTCCCTAGCAGCAGCTACAACCTCTGGTAACAATTCTGGCGGCAATTTATCAGCCAAACGACTTAGGTTATGAGCGCGATTATACTCATTCTCAATCTCCCTGATAGCAGCCAGAGCCTCTGGTAATAATTCTGGGAATTTATCAGCCAGACTACTTAGGGCATCGGCGCGATCCCACTCATCCTCAATCACCCTGGCAGCAGCCAAAGCCTCTGGTAACAATTCTGGGAATTTATCAGCCAAACTTCTTAGTATTTCAGCGCGATCGCCCTCATCCTGAATCTCCCTGGCAGCAGTCAGAGCCTCTGGTAACAATTCTGGTGGCAATTTATCAGCCAAACGTCTTAGAGCATTGACACGATTATACTCATTCTCAATCACCCTGGCAGCAGCCAGAGCCTCTGGTAACAATTCTGGGAATTTATCAGCCAAACTACTGATGGTATCGGCGCGGTCATGCTCATCCTGAATTTCTCTGGCAGCAACCAGAGCCTCTGGTAACAATTCTGGGAATTTATCAGCCAAACTACTGATGGTATCGGCGCGGTCATGCTCATCCTGAATCACCCTGGCAGCAGCTAGAGCCTCTGGTAACAATTCTGGGAATTTATCAGCCAAACTACCTAGTACCCGGGCGCGAAACTCCTCATCCTGAATTTCTCTGGCAGCAACCAGAGCCTCTGGTAACAATTCTGGCGGCAATTTGTCAGCCAAACTACTGATGGCATCGGCGCGATGGTACTCAAAATGAATCTCCCTAGCAACAGCCAGAGCCTCTGATAATAATTCTGGTGGCAGTTTAACAGCCAAACTACTTAGTACCTGGACGCGAAACTTTTCATCCTCAGCCTCCCTGGTATCAATCTCCCTAGTAGCAGCCAGAGCTTTCGACAGTGCTAATTCTTTTAACTTTGATGGCAAATGATTGGCTAGCTGTGTAAGCAAGTTTGCTTTCTGTAATGGATTCGAGCTTTGTATTGCGTAACTGAGTCCTTGCTCAGGAGTCCACATATTTTTTTCAACTAACGCAACCAGCAGCCCTACTGGTAAATCCACTGTTAAACTATTAAGGGATGCAATAATTAAAGCATAGCGACACTGCAACCCAATAACTTGAGCCAAGGTTGTTTCAGTCCAGGAGTTTTCTGCCAATTCCCAAGCACGAAAAACATCAGTTACAAAATTGGCAGTTTGTGACAAGCGCGAGCAAGTTTCGTACCAACCATTACCTCCTGTTTCTGACTCTTCTCGTAATAATTCGTGAATTTCTTCTACCTTTTGAGCCTTGGACAAATGCCAAACTAAATGCTGATGGATATACCCGTCATTGGGTAAGGTATGCCAAAGATTTTTAGAGGTTTTATTTCGGTAAGTCTCCAAAAAAGTAGCGTGAGCAGAGGCTAAAGTTATACCCAACCCCGATAGATTATCTTCATCCTCTGGGTTTGGTGGAGCAGTCAACAAATTACGTGCTAAGTCATGAAATAAGTCATGTAAACGGTACGTTGGTGTCCCGTCTTTTAAAGGAACTCCAGGCGATAAAACTGCTTTATTTTCTAAGTATTCCAATGTCTTAGCAGCATCATATATATCCATTTTCCATAGAGTCGCTGCCATCATCTCAGTGATGGTCACATTTTTCGGTAATACCCCCAACCAAGAAAAATGCTCCTGCTTTTCTTTAGGCATTCGCTTGAGACTCAAATTTAATGATGCTGTTAAGCGCAAGCGTTTTAAAATGGTTTCATCAGTAATTTCTTCTGCTTTTGGTCGATTAAGATTTTTTAATCGCGCTACCTCTTGCTGAAAATCCTCTAATAATTGAGTCCAAGTTGTACAACTGGCGATTTCAGCAGCTACCAATGACAACGCCAGAGGGAAATAACCAACGGATGAAGCTAAATCTTGCGCTGGCTGATATTCTACAGCAGTAATCGAGCGTCCTAATTTTTTAGTCAGCAGTTCCATTGCTTGGGATGGTTCCATCACATCCAAACAACATGGGGGGTTAGCTCCGAGAGCTTCGGCGATTTCTGCGTCGCGGGTTGTTACCAAAACTTGACAGCTAGCTCCACCAACATTAAATGCTTGTGCATCCTCTATATTCCAAACATCGTCTATTATTAGCAGCACAGCTTTTTCATACAACAATGTACGCAGTTGATTGGAAGTTGCTTCCACACTGATGGGTTTAAAGTTGTAGTCCCCCAATGCTTGTACCCAAGCACTAAGCAGCGATAAAAGATTAGGCTGTTGACCTAAAGTTACCCAGAGAATCCCGTCACAAAAATGAGCTTGCACCTCTTGGTCATATGCTAAAGCCATTGCCAAGGTAGATTTACCAACCGCAGCCAAGCTATCAATAGCTGTCACGACCAAAGCGCCTACATCTGATGAATTTTTCAGCAGACGAGTTTTTAACTCTCGGCTGTATTCGAGACGTTCTACATAATAATTTGGTAGAGATGGTGCGAATAAGGTATCAATCATTTTGTATATTACTGGCTTTTACAGTTTTTTAGCTTAAACAGCAATTCATTCCACGCCTCACTCTTAGGAGCGTGGGATGAATTGCGTTCGCGTAGCGTCTCGGAACGAGAAACGAGATGACGACAGTTCCCCGACCCGTACAGCGAGGAAGGGGAACAGGTCGGAAGTGAGCAAAATATTAATCCTCTGGGATTCGTGACAAGTTAAGGTTTTTGAGGTTTTGTCAAGAGCAGTATAGAGGGACTC
>NZ_CP011385.1 GCF_000734895.2 Calothrix sp. 336/3
AGTGAAGGCAAAACTAATCATGTCACAAAATTCTATTTCCCGCTATCTGATACAGGCTAGCGAAGATATCGATTTCATCTATCAGTGCTTAGACCTACTCACCCATACCGCAAACTCTTGCAATGGTTATGAGCGTGAGAATGTAGACCGTGTTCACCTCATGATTGAGTTACACCGTTGCATGGTCGATGGTAGCCTTGAAGAGTTACGTGGAACCATCAGACATCTTAAGCAAGAATGCAAGTCTGAATCCAAGTCACAGAAAAGCTTACAGACATTACAAACCAATCAAATAAATAGGGAGTAAATAACCACGGTTAACTCTTGCGTACCCAATCGCAACGGTTAACCATTGCATCACTCATCTTTGCAATATTGCAAGGATGAGTAATTTCACTGTATTGCAAACATACTGATAGAAAAAGCTACCATCGCTAGTGAGTTATATAGTTATATAGATATATAGTGAAATTACTAGACTTATTACCAGATAAGCGTTATACCTATTTAACATATTGCGTAGTTTATCCGTATCGATGTAATCACTACGTACAATAAGTATTTAATTACACTGAAAGATTGATTTATGTTCTATCTAAGCGCCGATGGCTACAACTACCAGCACCCAATCAATGACCCCCAAGGTCAAAACGCCTATCTACCACTGGAGATTGATACCGAGTACACACATCCCAAATGGAATATCCATAATCCCAGTAAGGTAGTGTGCATTAACCTAACCGTCCAAATGCGCGCTATTGGCATGGATGTAGGCTTGACTTATGACCATCCAGAAAATCCCCTAAAAAGACGGTATAAGCCACTAATGACTTGTTTTGCTCCAATCGACTATCTACGCGATAACGGCTACAGTGTAGAGCTTAGTAGACCGTCCAAAATAAATAACGCGATAGATTTACCATGGATTCAGGTAGACCTATTCGCGTTTTTCGCCCTTGCGGAGCTTTTACGTGTTGTAGAAGGTAAATATAGGACTGATATCCTGAGTTTTATAACGACCTCAAACAATGAAGGCATTGAGCAAGGTAGACGGCTTAGAACATTCACTAAAGCAGGCAACCAATATTTAAATTGGATTGAACTACCGTGGCTTTTAAAAGTGAACGGCTACGAGTATAGAGTTAGGTGTTGTATCCACGATACCTGTGCCGTTCAGGGTGTAAGTAGTTACGCAAGCTTTTGCGCTAATTCCAATATCATCCTACCATACAAAGATAACTTTAATCCAGAGGAAAAAAGCAGAATGGATGATATGTATATTGAACGTCCCGATGATTTTAGAGATTATGCATTAGGCGACTTGTACAACTATCCGGCACTGCAAAATCACGCCCAACAATTCAAGGATATTTATGAGGAATTGGGAGTTGAAAAATACTATGAATCTCCACGCTTAACAGTTGGTGCAACTGTCTGTAAATTAATCGAAGCTACACTACTACAGATATTCAAAGCTGATAAAGGTGATAGGAATCCTATTAACGCATTTTGTAAACCTGCTAGTGCAGATAGTCTGAAGAGAATCACTCGTACAACAGCTTGGATGAATGCAAAAGTTGATGGTGGGAGATGTAGGAATAATCGACCTACCACTACAACTATCAAAGGTGTTTTGTGTGATATCGATATCTCCAGTTGTTATGGTGAGGGATTGCGTTCACAAATTTACCCTATGGGTATTCCTGTGATTATTGACTATCCGATGAATACCCCTAACAACCAATATGAGACTTTAAAATCATTCCTAGGAAAATATAGACGTAAATTAGTACCTGGATTATGGCAAGCAAGAGTGTCATTAAGAGAAGGGTATAAGCTTGAAAATTCACAGGATTTTTTTTCATCTTGGTTCCCTCCAAATGACCCCACAAAGATGCCTACTGATAGTGACTTCTCTGAAACAGACCAATGGTGGGAAGTTGAGAATGTAGGTGACATCAAAATTTTAAACAATGAAATAACTCATGCAATCCTCACACATGATGGACTGCAATGGATAGAGAATATAGCAGGAAAAAGACTCAAGACAGAACTGTTAAATAACCTAGTAGTTGAAACAGCAATGTATTATCCTAACTGTGAACGGGTAAACAGTGTTGATGAGTTATTGGAAGCTCATAAGTCGCATAATGGAAGGAATACGTGTGAAGTTAAAGTTAAAAATACTCGTAGTCGTAAGATATCCATAGAGCAAGAGTGTCACCGATGGATAGGGGTGAATTTTGGGGACTTGTTAATCGATAAATTACTGCTAAAACGTCGTCAATACCCTAAAGAAAATCCCATGAATACCAAGTACAAACTGTGCGTTAACACGGTTTATGGTGATATGGTTAGTCCATTTTTTACCATTGGTAACGTCGTGGTAGGGAATAATATTACAGCTAGGGCAAGGGCACTAGTTTGGTACATGGAAAAAGGATTCCATGGTATGCAAACTATTACAGATGGTTGTGTTTTCGATTTAAATCGTGTTTTGTACCCTAGAGATAATCGCAAAATTAATGGCTCAATGGTGGTCAATCTCTATGCGGATAATAAGCTATCTCATCACACTTTTAAACCGCTATCCTACAACGATGATTTATCTGTTACAGTTAAATCATATGAGTTAGGTTATGATAATACTGGGAGAATTGACTTATTAGCTGACTTTGGGGATGACGTTGAACCGGAATTCATTGATGAACCGATTAAATGGATTAATGAGCGTGCAATGGTACATCTTAGAAACTTGTTTCCTGAAGTGGATGTTTTGCACGGGTTGAGTAAAGACTTATATGGAAATTTGCGGCAAGGTTTATTTGAGTTTGAAGCTAAAGGCTTTTTTAATAGTGGTAGTTTCCACGGTTCAGCTAACTACTCACTACAAGCTAAATATAAACCAACAAAATATGCAATGAGGTCGTACTCTAAAAACGGATGTAAGAGTATCGATAGCAGCAGTGAAAATCCGAACGACCTATATATAGATAGTGAGGATGAAAAACCATCTGAAAATTTCCTTAATCAGCTATATAATCCTGAGAGATTAACTCGCAGTCCTGTATATATAAAGAGTAGAATTTTGAAGATAGGCGACTATCGCAAGAATATTCGTAAGTGGCGTGATAGTAATGTCTATCCTGGTTGTACAGTTGAAAGTGCTGCTTTACTGCATGAGTTTAGCTTGTCACAATTTACTTTCAAAACCTACGACCAATACAAAGGATGGAGGCGGGAGTATGAATCATTGGGGAGACGTTATAACCAAAGTTATGAGATGTTTTTCCTGAATGAGGATGGTACGCTTAACTACCAATTAATGATTGAGACTATCGATGCTGCTATCAGGAATGGTGATAAATGTCTTTTTGATGGGTTGGATAAACATCAAGCAAATTTGTATAGGAAGTACATACAGCACTGCAATGGTGACAAGCTTGAACTGACAAACAGACAGCTTGAAATCAGATACTATCCAGACGGTGAGGAATTCATTCTCAAAGGTCAAAACGTAGATACAGCAATGAATTGACAACCTATGATTTATCTGTTACAGTTAATTCATAGTTAACCGGGCGAGATGAATCAGTCATGGTGGTTGAATCCAAGAAGCGTGGACGCGGGCGACCTACCGGAATCCCTAGGGAAGGTAAGTATGGTACAGGCATAGAAACCAAGGTCGTAAGAGTGCCTGTAACGGTCGCAAATAACATCAAGGATATATTGGACAGTTTTGAGCAAATAAAGGTGTTAGTGGACTCTTGGGACGTAATGGTGGATGACGCGGCTAGCAAGTCGTCTAAAGGTAAACCATCCCCAAGATATGAGAAGGCGATACAGCTACTCAGCGAGCTGAGAGAATATCTGGGAGAGTGACCAGTAGGTGTTTAAAACGGTAATTAATAGAAAATAAGTTTAAAAACTAATCATAGTAAGAGGTCTATAACATTCAGAATTCATTTTTCTGATTTTTATAGACCTTTAGGTTTAACAGTAATTGTCTAAAAATTGTAATTTTTGACGGTTATACAAAAAGATAGGGTGTTAGTTTAACAGTAATTACCCAAAGATTGGTGAGTCTAGTTAACAGTTATTTGACTAGGTTTTTTGTATGGTCATCTGGTCAGGTCACGTGGTCAATAGGTTTTCAGGTTATCTGGTCAGGTCATCTGGTCATCTGGTCAGGTCATCTGGTCATCTGGTCAGGTCATCTGGTCACATGGTCAGGTCACGTGGTCATGCAATGGTCATGCAATGGTCGTAAGGTCTAACTTACTTCCCAACTTCCCAACTAGTTACTTCCGTTGCGGAAGTGGAAGTGGAAGTAATGCCATTGCAACAGGATTAAGTTCCGAGGTTCCCAAGTTCCATTTCAAGCTAGTTAGAACTTAATCGGGAACCTTGATGATGAGTCTGAGTTTTTGAAAACTGGAAATGTGATGTGAATCCTGTACTAGTACAATGTTGTTTTTCGGAGTACCGAAAAACGGTTTATTACTGGGGGTGATGCAAGGCTTATTCCCCAGTATAAGGGCAAATGCATCAACATTTTTTTTTTGCCCGCTCACAGCAAGGCTTCCAGCGATTGAGTTTTCCCCCAAAACTGCTTAACATTTGGTTACAATCGACTTTTGGAAGATTCAGGCTTGACAATTACTATCAATAACAACCTACTATTTTTGTACTAGTCACCCGGTTAATAATGACAATATTCTCAATAATTCAGCTCGTGTTGCACTGCTAAAAACCTCGGTTCCACGTTGGAACTAAAAACCATCAATTTTTGCACCCGGATAGATTTACCTCCCCAGTAAATGTTTGCAAATTTTTGGAAATGAAATCTTATACTGTATAAGTTTTTTCCTTAAATGTATGTTCTTATACATTACCAGCTTAGAAAAACAACAATTTTTCCACACGGACAACTCTAATTAGTCCTGCAAATGTTCGCAAACGTTTAGATGCTAGTTGAATTTAATATTTCTTTGAATAGTTAACTAGTCCCCCGAATAATACTTCCTAAAAAACGGCACTTTTACAAACAATCGCTAGGGTAAGGAGTATAACGGCATACCTTAAGGAGTCCCCCTAAGCGTTATAAGCATTCCTGAACCCATGGATACTTAAAAAGTATCCTCAAATGTACAACCCTAAAAAACTCTAACCACTAAGGATTCTAGAAGGGTTCAACCTTCCTAGAAATATTCATGGCTACACGTCGTATAAATCCATAAACGATATGGTGCAAACATATAGGTTTTTTACTGTAATCATTTACAAACTTATTTACTTATCCCAGACTTACTAAGTTAGTAAGTTGGACTTGCCATGGATGCAACACTTGCAACACCTATAGGACTTGTGAAGATATCCAAGATAGTGGTAGAACTGTGTACGTATAATAACGCCCCCAAGTCAAGCGATTGTCGGTCGCAAGACTTAGAGGACTTCCACACACTGTACTAGCAGTGAAGGCAAAACTAATCATGTCACAAAATTCTATTTCCCGCTATCTGATACAGGCTA